>JAFXTY010000023.1 GCA_017535435.1 Spirochaetia bacterium
AGGTATTGGTGAGCGCAGGTCCGACATACACCGGCTTCTATGGTGTGGAGATTGATCCGGCCAAAGCTTTTGATAAGAAGGTGGCGCCCATGGCAGACCTGTTTGCAGACCGGCGTCCTGAACTGTATAATGAAATAACAAAATAAATGAGGTAAAAAGATGAAATATAAGGCAATGCTTGTTTTAGGCTCCACAGGGGCAGGAAAGACTCCTTTCGGTAATCAGATGGAGACTCAGGAGCTTTGGTGGAATACCTACCATCACTTTGATTTCGGCCAGCAGCTGCGTGATGCAGTGAAGGATGATGCTGCAATCCTGACACCGGAAGAGAAAGCTACAGTAAAAAAACTTCTTGAATCCAATGAGCTTTTAGAAGACAAGGATTTCCCCATTGCAGAGAAGCTTCTGAAGGCTTTCATTGAAAAGCGTCAGGTGCAGCCGGAGGATGTGATCATTCTGAACGGTCTGCCACGTCATCTTGGCCAGGCAAATGCTCTTGATAACATTGTCAACATAAAGTTTGTGCTCTTTCTGAACTGCCCTCCAGAAGTGGCTTATGAGCGTATCAAATACAACAGCGGCGGCGACAGGACAGACCGCATTGATGATTCCCTTGAGGAAGTCAAGAAAAAAGTGAATATATTCTACGACCAGACCTTCCCGCTGATTGAATATTACAGAAGCAAGGATATAAACATTGTGGAGGTGGCTGTGGACATAGATACACTGCCGCTCTTCATAATCCAGGACCTGGGTACCCTGGACGCAATGGTTTAATCAGCCTGAGCGAAATGAGAGAATGACAGACTGAATGTGCCTCTTCCCTGGGTCAGGCTCCGCAGAGTAGTGGAGTAGCCGAACATCTTGGCAAGGGCTGCCTGTGCCTTCACATGCTCGCTGCCATTGCGGCTTTCCAGGCTCTCTACCAGACCGCCCCGGGCTGTCATATTGCTTATGACTTCGCCGATATACTCCTTAGGAGTTGCGATATCCACATTCATAATAGGCTCCAGCTTGACCGGGGCGGCCTCTCGGCAGGCGTTGTCGAAGCCCATGGCTCCGGCAGCCTCGTAGGCGAACTCGGTGGCTGTAAGCTCGTTGTATTCAGCATCCACCAGCTCAACTGCAACCTCCACCATAGGGTAGCCGAAGAGGGAACCAGAGGTGAAGCTGCCGGTGACACCCCGCTTTACTGCCTCGATAAACTCCATCGGGAGCTTCTTCTTAAGCTTGTCATCGTAGCTGAACTTGTTCTCCGAGCCCTGACCGGCAGGAGCAACCCGCAGAGTGATCTGGGCAAAGTTCTCCTTGTTGGCGATAACCTTGTCGAACTTCTCCACATGGGTGACTTCCTTGGTTATGGACTCCTTGTAGGATACCTGCGGGTTGCCCACGTTGGCAGCAACCTTGAAATCCTTCACAATCCTGGTTACAAGAATGTCGAGATGGAGCTCCCCCATTCCAGATATGATGAGCTGACCTGTCTCCTCGCTTTCCTTTGCAACGAAGGTGGGGTCTTCCTTGGAAAGGATCTCCAGCACACCTTTAAGCTTGTCCCGGTCAGACATGGTCTTTGGCTCGATGGCAACCGATATTACAGGCTCCGGGAACTCGATGTTCTCAAGGAGCACCTGGAAGGATTCATTGCCTATAGTGTCGCCGGTCTGGGCCAGCTTGAAGCCGATGACAGCCCCGATGTCGCCTGCCGAGAGGGTGTCTATAGCCTCCTGCTTGTTGGAGTGCATCCTGAAGAGCCTTGTAATACGCTCCCTCTTGTTCTTGCTTATGTTCAGCACAGCAGTGCCGTTTGATATGCTGCCGGAATACATTCTTATGAAACAAAGGCTTCCTGCAGCCGGGTCGTTCTGAATCTTGAACACCAGTCCCAATGGTCTTCCTGACGGATTACACGGTACCTCCACCTGGTCCCCTTTCTTGGCATGCACACCCATTGCCGGCGGCATCTCGTCCGGGGCAGGGAGGTAGTCCACAACGCCGTCGAGCAGGCACTGCACTCCGGTGTTCTTGAGAGAGGATCCTACGAACACAGGCAGCACATTTCCCTCAAGGGTAGCCTTGCGGATAGTAGCCTTTATCATATCCAGAGGAATATCTTCCCCGTTCAGATAGAGCTCTGTGATTTCGTCAGAGAATGCAGAAATATTGTCAAGAAGGCTGTCCCTCCACTGGGATGCCAGCTCCTTCCGATCATCAGCAATCTCGGAGGTGGTCATGGTAACCCCTTTGTCGGCCTGGTCAAACCGTATTTCCTTCTGGTTCAGGATATCAATGACTCCCTCAAACTCATTCTCTGCTCCGATAGGGAGGAAGAGTGGCACAGGGTTTGCCCCCAGCTTCTCCTTTATCTCATCCACTACTGCGAAGAAGTTGGCTCCCATCCGGTCCATCTTGTTCACAAATGCAATCCGAGGAACCTTATACTTTTCAGCCTGCTTCCACACAGTCTCGGACTGGGGCTCCACACCGCCCACTGCACAGAATATGGCAACTCCTCCGTCCAGAACCCGCAGCGACCGCTCAACCTCGGCAGTGAAGTCCACATGACCCGGGGTGTCGATGATATTGATCTGATGATCCCGCCAATAACAGGTGGTGGCTGCAGATGTGATGGTTATACCCCTGTCCTGTTCCTGCTCCATCCAGTCCATGGTGGCTTCGCCGTTGTCAACTTCGCCTATCTTGTGGTTCTCTCCTGTATAGAAAAGGATACGTTCTGTGGTAGTTGTCTTTCCGGCATCAATATGAGCCATGATGCCGATGTTGCGCATATTCTTAAGCGACATAAAATCTCCAATTATATGTTCAGGTCTTTCTCGTGGAGCACAACTCCGCCTGCCACAAGCTTCTTCTGAAGATCCTTCACATCAATCTCAGGGATATTGTCGAAGCATGCTGCTGCAATACCTGCTGCCTCGCCGGTGACCGCGCAGGCCGGAATAACCCGGGACGCATCCCACATATGCTCGGTTACAGAAATATTTCTTCCTGCAGTTAGAAGGTTCTTGACCTCTTTATTATAAAGTGTCCTGAATGGTGTCTTATAGACAGGACCCCGTTTCTTCCAGTTGCTGAACATACCGATGGAATCCTCGAAATATTTATGCTCATCGGCTACATCATAGGTGTATTCACCCACAATCTTCCGTGTCATCCGGATCTGTGGAATGGTTGCTATGAGTGTAGGTACATGGTTCGGATCGCTCTTCCGCTTGAATATGATGTCCCTAAGGGTCTGCTCGTGGGAGAGCTGCATCATCTCGGAAAGCTCAAAGCCGCTCAAGCCGGTGAACCTTCTGTCGATAAGAGGTTTTCTCTCGTTGTCTCCGGTCTTTTCCTCATCTGGAATATCAGCAGCACCGATCTGGTTCAGCTTGTGCCAGTTGTTGAGGATGGAGAAATACCATGCGGCCAGCACGTTTCCTGCCTTGAATGTATCCTCCGGCACCTTGGCAAAGTGCACTATGTCGGCATCGCCGGTGGCATCTATGATATTCTTGAACTTTATGGCGAAACGGCCGCTCTTGTTCTGTGCTATGACAGCCTCGATACGGTCAGCGTCCCGTTTTACATCGCAGATTTCTGTTCCATAAAGTATACGTACTCCGTTCTGGTTAAGAAGCTTCTCCGATTCCAGGGCGAAAAGGGAAGCATTGTACTGTACCTCGAACCGCTTTCCATCCCTTTTTTCCTCGAAAGTGCCGTTCTCAAGCCATGCCTTGGGGTATCGGCTTTCCACAAGATGCTTTATAGAGAGCATGAACAGCTCCTGGCATATTCCGAAGGAGACCTGATGTCCCATACCGTCATCTATAGGAAGATAGATGGCAATAAGACCGGATGTGGCAAGACCTCCCAGAATCCAGGATCTCTCTATCAGTGTGACCTTGGCTCCGGCCCGTGCTGCTGCCAGCGCAGCTGCGATTCCTGCTATTCCTCCACCTGCAACAAGAACATCACATTCCTCTACTACAGGGGTATCGAAACTCTCATGAATAATTTCCATAGTATATTCGCTCCTTGGATACAATAATCCATTATAATTATATTGTTTCCAAAAAGAAATAGGGAAAACCCTCAGAATAATCAAAAATATATACATTTTTTCTATCTTCACAATTTAAAGAAGTTATGGTTATAATGTAAAAAGAGAAAAACGAGGAGGACGTTTTGAGAAAATTATTATTAGTTTGTCTGATTGCTCTTCTTGCAGTAAGTGCATTCGCCGGTGGATCCGGAGAAAAGGCTGCCAAGGGCTCTGATATGCCTAAGGAAATCACAGTAGCTATTCCTGCACTGCCAGCAACAATGGAGCCTGGAAAAGAGGTTCTGGTATCAATGTACCGTGTATTCATGAACGTATACGACAACCTCATTGTTACCGACTATGAGAACAACACCGGTATGATCCCATGCCTGGCTGAGTCCTGGAAACAGATTGACTCCCAGACCCTTGAGGTTTACCTGAGAAAAGGTGTTAAGTTCCATAATGGAACAGATTTCAACGCAGATGACGTTCTGGTTACATTCAGCCAGGAGAGACTTTTCGGCGACAAGCCGGCTGTAGGTGTAAAGGACAAGAACTGGTCCGCCTTCAAAGAGGTTCAGAAGATTGACGACTACACAGTACGGTTCATCACCAAGAAACCGGACCCGACAATGGTTCAGATCCTTTCACTCCCTTGCTACTCAATCATCAGCGGCGAGGATTTCAAGGCAACACCATTTGTGGATTGGCAGTTCAAGCCAGTTGGAACAGGTCCTTATAAGATTGTGGACTTCGATGCAGAAGACCACCTGATCGTAGAGAAGAACCCAGAATACTGGGGCGGCGAGCCGGCATTCGACAAGATCACCTTCAAGGTTGTCAAGGAGATTGCAGCAAGAATCGCAGGACTCCAGTCCGGAGACTATCAGGTTATCTGCGACGTTCCTACCGACTTCCATGCAACAGTTAATGCAGATCCTAACACAGAGATCGTGGGCGGACCTATCGCAGTTGCAAGAACCATCTATATGAACATGCATAAGCCATATATGGATATCCACCTGAGAAAGGCACTCTGCTATGCTATCGACCGGGATGCACTGGTAAGAGACCTCTGGAACAACATGGTTGACGTTCCACACGGAATCCAGTACGAGAATTTCGGTGATATGTATGTAAAAGAGCATCCGGCTCCAAAGTATGACCCTGAAGAGGCTAAGAAAGAGCTTGCTCAGTCCGAATATGTAAAGATGGGATCTCCTGACCTGGTATTCAGAATCATGAGAGACTACTACCCAGGAGAGGTTGATACATCCCAGGCTTGTGTAGAGATGTGGAAGAAAGTTGGTATCAACGTAAAGATCGAAGTATGCGAGAACCAGCAGCAGGTTAACGCTACCGATGCCAACAAGATCAGAACTCTTGACCTTAGAAACACAATGCACAACACTCTGTTCCCAGACCCAGTAGGAGGTCTCTGGAGAACATTCAAGCCATCATACGATGCAACACGGTACTACAACTGGGATTCCAGAAAGTTTGCTGAGTACGGCGAGATCCTGAGCACCAGCATCGACCCTGCAGAAAGAAAGGCTGCTGTAAAGGCTATGCTTATCGAATGGGACGAGAACCCACCTGCAGTTATGCTGTACAACACACCTATGTTCTATGGAAAAGCTAAGAACATCAAGTGGAAGTCATATCCTTGCTACTTCATGGACTTCGGCCCACGGAACGTAAAGAAGTGAAATAAACACAAGTTATTGTGAATTTGGGGAACAGAAAACAATCTGTTCCCCTTTTTTTCGCATAAATGGGAGTTTTTTTTCCTTGCGGGAACTCCTCTTTGGGTATAAACTGAAAGTTAGAGGAATTAACTAATATGGAAAACAATCTGGCACATCTTCGTTTTGTTATTGCTTATAATACCTCTGGCATGGTAGGTGCCAAGAAATCAGTTGAGGAAATAATAGATATCTGCAAGTACTCCGGCTTCTATGGCCTTGAGGGGGATGACGAAGGCATCTTTGCCGGGAAGTCTGTGGAGGAGCTTGCCAAGGTGGGGGATAAGTTCAAGGCTGCCGGCCTTTCTATAGATACATTCCACCTTCCATATAAGGATCCTGTCCTGGATGATATTGCCACACTGTACGAGGTGGACCGCCGGAAGATGGTGGACAGGATGAAGTTCTGGATGGAGCGGGCAGTGGCTGTGGGAAGCACGATTGGTATTCTGCACCCCACCACAAGAAAAGGGTACAATGTTGATATCGAAGGGCTGGACCGGATATGTGCCCAGGCAGGAAAGACTCTGCAGGAGCTTTTGAAGTTCGGCGAGCAGTTCGGCTTCAAGATTGCCCTTGAGAATATGCTGCCATACTCCGGAGGCCGGCTGGGCTGCAAGAATGAGCACATGACCCGGCTTTACGAGGAGAATAAGCACCCGAATCTGGGATTCTGCCTTGACACAGGCCACTCTTTGGTTGCACATGGCCCGGATGCCATGAGCTGCTATGAGGCTATGAATGATCATCTGATTGCCTTCCATATGCAGGACAATGCCGGGGATAAGGATTCCCACCTGCAGCCAGGAAAGGGCAACTACTTCTGGAAGGAGCTGTTCACCAGGCTGAATAAGACCGGATTTAAGGGCAATGTATGTGTGGAGGCTCCTCCGTTCACATTCGGCCCCAATTATTCAAAGGAAGCTTGGAAAAAGATGTTCACCGAGCTTAATGAACTTGTTGCTAATAGTTTGAAATAAAAAATATATAAAGGAGAGGAAAATGAAGAAATTTTTATTGACATGCTTGATGCTTTTTGTTGCATTGAGTCTGTTCGCCGGCGGAAGCGGCGAGAAGAAAGGCAAGGCTATTGAAGAGATAGTTATTGCAGTTCCTGCTCTTCCTGCAACAATGGAGCCTGGTGACATTTCAAACCAGACTGTAGCTATGTATAAGGTGTTCATGAACATGTATGATACCCTTATCAAGATTGACTATAAGAACAACACAGGTACCGAGCCGGGCCTTGCTGAGTCCTGGAAGCGGATTGACGACACCACCCTTGAGCTTTACCTCCGCAAGGGAGCAAAATTCCACGACGGATCTGAGTTCACAGCAGATGATGTTGTTGCTCTGTTCGGACCTAGAAGACCTTTCTCCAAAGATTCCATCATGGGAAAGGATAAGAACTTCCCTAACTTCAAGGAAGTACAGAAGATTGATGACTACACAGTAAGAATCATCACAAAGAAACCAGATCCTGCTGTAGAGCAGATCCTTTCTCTTCCTTCTTACTCAATCATCAGCAGCAAGGGCTTCAATTCCACAGATTTCAAGGAATGGCAGTTCAAGCCTATCGGAACAGGTCCTTACAAGATTGTAGAGTTTGTTGACGCAGAGCAGCTGGTTCTCGAGGCCAACCAGGATTACTGGGGAGGCAAGCCTGCATACAAGAAGATCACCTTCAAGGTTGTTCCAGAGGTTGCAGCCAGAATCGCAGGTCTTTCTGCAGGTGACTTCAACATCATCACAGATGTTCCACCAGACATGTTCTCGACTGTGACTACAAATGACAATGTTGAGATCGTGGGTGGCGCAATCACCACAGCCAGAACAATCTATTACAACATGCACAAACCATACATGGATCTGCACCTCAGAAAAGCTATGACATACGCTATCGACAGAGAGCTTCTTGTAAAGACCCTGTGGAACGGCATGGTGGAGGTTCCTAACGGAATCCAGTGGCCGGTATATGGCGATATGTACATCAAGGAGCATCCAAAGGCTAAATATGATGTTGAGCTTGCAAAGAAAGAGCTGGCACAGTCTGAGTATGTGAAGATGGGTTCTCCGGTAATGGTTTACAGAGTTCTGAAGGATTATTACACCGGCGAGCTTGACACAGCACAGGCTTGTATCGAGATGTGGAAGAAGATCGGAATCAACGTAGAGATCCAGGTATGCGAGAACTGGTCACAGGTAAACGCACAGGATGCCAACGGAATCAGAACCTACGACATGAGAAACACATCCCACAACGGACTGTTCCCAGACCCGGTATCAGGCCTCTGGAGAACATATAAGCCAAGCTACGACGCAACCAAATGGAACAACTGGAAAGCTCCTGACTTCCACGAGCAGGGCGGAATCCTTGAGTCTTCCACAGACCCGGCTGTAAGACGGGCTGCATTCAAAAAGATGCTGGAGATCTGGGATGCAAACCCACCTGCAGTTATGCTGTACAGCAACGCTGTATTCTTCGGAAAGCAGAAGAATGTGGATTGGACACCATACGGCTGCCAGTTCATGGACTTTGGACCAGACAACGTAAAAGCAAAATAATTGAATTGACAAGGCGGGAATAAATTGCTTCATGTTAAAAATCTGAAAGTTGATTTTGAGGTGGACGGACGGAGAATCCGTATACTTCATGGAGTTGACTTGGATCTTGAAGAAGGTGAGACTCTCGGCCTGGTGGGGGAGAGCGGGTGCGGAAAAAGCGTCACCTGCTCTGCCATCCTCCGCATCCTTGCCGATAACGCTACTGTTACCGGCGAGGTTATGTATGACGGTACCGACCTTCTGAAACTGCCTGCTTCCAAGATGGAGGAGATCCGGGGAAAGGATATCACAATGATCTTCCAGGATCCTGTGGTGTATATGAATCCGGTGAAGACTATTGGCAACCAGATTACAGAGGTTATACATCTTCATGAGAAGTGCACCAAGGCAGAGGCTGATAAAAAAGCCATTGACCTTCTGACTCAGGTAGGTATACCACATCCAGAGACACGGCTTAAATACTATCCGCACCAGCTTTCAGGTGGTCTGTGCCAGAGAGTCATGATTGCCATGGCCCTGGCCTGCAAGCCTAAGCTTCTTATGGCGGATGAGCCTACCACTGCATTGGATGTCACTGTTCAGGCACAGATTCTGGATCTTCTCCGGAGTCTTAATA
Organism: Spirochaetia bacterium; assembly: GCA_017535435.1. Lineage (GTDB taxonomy): Bacteria > Spirochaetota > Spirochaetia > CADAEX01 > CADAEX01 > CADAEX01. The sequence continues at coordinate 8,972 of JAFXTY010000023.1, forward strand.
AAAAGCTGGGTATGGCCACAATTCTGGTCACCCATGACCTGGGGGTAATTGCAGAGAATGTAAAGCGTGTAATGGTCATGTATGCAGGTGTGGTAGTAGAGGAAGGGCCTGTTGATATCATCTTCAAGAAGCCTGCTCATCCTTATACAGAGGGACTGTTGAATTCCCTGCCTAAGATGGACGGACAGGATGGAGACCTGATTCCTATAGAGGGTTCGGTTCCTGCTCCTGACAAGCGGCCTGCCGGCTGCTGCTTCGGACCACGGTGCAAGTATATGACCGAGGAATGCCTCAAGGGACAGCCGAAGCTTACCACAATCAATGGAACACACAGATGTGCCTGCTTCCATCCGGTGCACGGAACATATGGAGGCCAGGAATGAGAGAAAAACTTGTAGAAGCCAAGGGCCTGTATAAAAGATATGCCCTTAAGTCGGACAAGCTGTTTGCCAAGCGGCGCTATCTCAAGGCTGTTGACGGAGTCACCTTTGATATTTACAAAGGAGAGTTCTTCGGAGTTGTAGGAGAGAGCGGCTGCGGTAAATCCACCACAGCAAAGCTGATACTTGATATGGAGCATCCTACCAAGGGAACTGTTCTTTTCAAAGGGCGTGACATGTCAAAGCTCAAGCCAAAGGAATGGAGAGCCCTCCGCCTGGACATGCAGATGATTTTCCAGGATCCGCTGGGAGCCCTTGACCCTTATATGTGCGTTGGAAAACAGATTATGGAGCCCCTTGAGATCCATAATATCGGCGACCCCAAGGACAGGAAGCAGATGGTGCTGGATATGCTGGCTGCTGTCAGCCTCAAGCCTATTTTCTACGACCGGTATCCACACGAGCTTTCGGGTGGACAGAGGCAGAGAATAGTGCTTGCCAGAGCACTGATAGTAAAGCCTCAGCTTCTGGTGTGCGACGAGCCTATATCAGCATTGGATGTCTCTATCCAGGCTCAGGTTGTGAACCTGTTCAAGCGGATCCATAAAGAACTGAACCTGACATTTATGTTCATAAGTCACGACCTGCGTATTGTAAAGCATGTTTGTGACAGAATAATAGTAATGTACCTTGGAAGGGTGGTGGAGGAGGCGGAGAGCGACGAGCTTTTCAAAAATACACTCCATCCATATTCCCAGGCACTTATCTCTGCAGTACCATCACTGACCCCTGATGCCCAGGCTAAGAGGATTATGCTGCACGGAGATCCACCGAACCCCATCGACCTGCCCAAGGGATGCAGATTTGCCTCCCGGTGCTCGAAATGCACCCCGCGGTGTCTTGAGTCGGAGCCGGAACTGGTGGATATGGGTAACGGGCACAAGGTTGCCTGTTTCCTGGTTACAGGAAAGTAAGGAAGGAATATATGCACGTTAAATACTTTTTAGTAAAAACCCTGAGGGCTTTCATCACCACATTCCTTCTGGTTGTATTTGTATTCTTTGTTCTTAGAATTACCGGTGACCCGGCCCAGGCCATGCTGCCGGATGACGCCACAGAAGAGGACTATATCGAGTTCAGGCAGATGTGGGGCCTTGATAAGCCGCTTATGGAGCAGTTCTTTGTATACTGCAAGAACTTTATTCACGGCGACTTCGGCCAGTCGTACAAGGATGGCCGGGATGTATTCGAGGTCATAAGCCAGCGTCTTCCTAAGTCGGTATGGCTTATGGGAATGTCAATCATCTTCTCCATTGTGGTGGGGCTGCCGCTGGGTATATACGCGGCTTTGCACCGGAACTCCTTCGGAGACCGGTTTGTAATGGGAGCTGCAGTCTTCGGCTTCTCTATGCCGAACTTCTTCCTGGGTATCATGTTCATCCTGATATTCTCCATGAAGCTCCACTGGCTCCCCAGCGCAGGAAGCGACACCTGGCTCCATCTGCTGCTGCCTATGATCACCATAGGTATGACCAGAATGGGATCCTATGCCCGGTATACCCGGTCTGCCATGCTTAATGTCCTTTCAAAGCCATATATAATCACAGCCAAGGCCAAGGGTGCCAACCGGAACCGGATGGTATATCTCCATGCCCTGCCTAATGCGGCCATCCCTATTGTGACCGTCATTGGTACCAGTATCGGACATATGGTCGGTGGAAGTGTAGTAATAGAGAACGTATTCGCCTGGCCTGGAGTAGGGCGGCTTCTGGTTTCATCCGTTGCAGTCCGGGACCTTCCTGTAGTGCAGGCAATCGTTATAGTCATGGGCTTGGCAATGGTTCTTGCAAACCTTCTTGTAGACTTTACTTACGGACTTCTTGACCCACGGATCAGAGTTACAGCAGGAGACAAATAATGAGCGACAATGTTAAAAATGAAAAAGTAAAGTTTGAAGTTTTAAGCGGCGTTGTCGGTCAGGAGACAAAGCTCCAGAAGGTATTCCGGAAAGTACCTCCTATGATCATGCTGTGCATGGCATGGCTTCTGTTCATGTTCATAGTGGCTCTGTTCTGGCAGAAGTTTGCTCCCTTTGATTACGAGGAGCAGGATCTGGCCAACCGTCTTTCCATTCCTAAGATTTTCGGTGGCGAAGATACAGTCCATTTCCTGGGAACCGACTCCCTTGGACGTGACTTCTTGAGCCGTCTTATCCGTTCCATACGTACCAGTCTTCTGGTTGCCTTCTGTGGAACTATAATCACAGCTATAATGGGAACTGCCCTGGGCTTTGTGGCAGCTCACTTCCGGGGCTGGGTGGATGAGACTATCATGATGCTGGTGGACTTCCAGTACTCACTGCCGTTCATGATTCTGGCTCTTCTGGTAATTGCTTTCTTCGGAAACAATATGATATTCTTCGTATTCCTTCTCGGTATCGAGGGGTGGAACAAGTATGCACGACTTTCCCGAGGTATGGCCCTATCGGCCCAGAACAACGGCTATGCGGTGGCCATAAGGCAGTTGGGAGCAAGTCCGGTGCGGCTCTATACAAAGCATATTCTGCCGAACGTGTCCAACATCCTTATTGTAGAGCTTACCCTGAACTTCCCTGCAAAGATTCTTGCAGAGACTTCCTTGAGCTTCCTGGGCCTTGGAATCCAGCCACCTGACACTTCTTTGGGCAGCCTTCTTTCCTTTGGAAGAGCCTATATGATGACCAACTGGTGGCTTGCGGTAATCCCTGGTCTCACCATATTCCTGACCACACTGAGCATGTGTCTTTTAGGTGACTGGGTGAGGGATACTATAGATCCTACCATCCGGAAATAACGTTTGCCTATGTGCAAAGATAGAAGGGTGCAGATTATGCCTGCACCCTTTTTTTTGTTCATGCCATAACTGCCTCCTTCTCCTTCTGAGTCTTCTTCTGGCGGGTGGGCTTTGCCTCGGGTTTTACCTCCGGTACGCTCTCGGCCACAGCTTCCACTGTAGTGACAGGCTTTGACTCGATGTGCTCTGCCACAATCTTGACCCTGCTTTTGGCTTTGCCATCCTCGCTGTTCCATCTGTCCTGCTTAAGCCTTCCTACGACCCGCACGCCAGAGCCCTTTACCAGCAGACTGCGGCAGCTGTCGGCCAGCTTGCCCCATGCTTCCACATCAAAGTAGGAAACTTCGTGCTGGATCTCCTCTCCCGACTTGAAATACCGGTTGGTAGCTACAGAGAAGGTGCAGAAACCAGTGCCCTTCTGGGTTGAATCAAAGTCGGCATCCTTGGTGAGGTTCCCCTCAACAATCACAGAGTTTAAGTTGTTTGTCATATACATCCTCCTGACATTTTTACTTCTATTACTCAAAAAAATTTAATTTTGATTTGACTTTTTGAAAAAAAATTGAAAATTTTTTAAATTTTTTTCTCCCTTTACAAAATGGCTAATAATATATAAAATTATTGGTATGAAAAAATTCTTGCTTCTTTTAATTGTATGTATTAGTTTTTCAAGTTGTTTATCCACCAAAAAGTATCATGTGGCTGAGGAGAACCCGAAACAGCTTCAGGAGAAAAATGGTATAACAGTAATCTCTGAGTATCTTAGCGAAGGTGAGCTTATGAAACGCCATGGCAAGGGAGATGACAACCCATATATTGCCAGAGAGTTTGTTCTTACTCCAGTATATTCGCTGGTGTTCGAGGTGGAGATTAAGAATAAGACCAGCATGGCAGTGAAATACGATTCTCGCGAGACAGAGATTTACTTCGCTGATAAGGCTACCCGTGCATCAGTAGTAAGTGATGTTGAGACTAATCAGGAAGATGAGAAGTACCTCAAGGGCTCCGACAGACTGGCCCGGATCCGTCTGGCAAAGAAAACTATGTATAATAATATAGTCAGAATCAGACCTGGTGAGAGTTATAAGGGATATATTGTGTTCAGGAACAACTTCCGCCAGCGGGGCGAATGTATACTCCATCTCCCGCTCCTGTACAACAGTGGAAATGTGGCAGAAGAGTTTGAGTTTACTTATCAGCTTACTAAAAAGAAACAACCACTTTAAAGGAGGATAAAATGGCAGTTGTCAATTTAATTGAAGAAGATATAATAAAAATACCACTGGAGGCCAAGACCAAGCCGGATGTGATCAAAGAGCTTGTTGATGTTCTTAAGAAGGCAGGTAAGATTGAGGATGCAGAGAGCGTATTCCGGGCTGTAATGCTTAGAGAGAATATGGGAAGCACAGGTCTTGAGAAAGGAATTGCAGTTCCTCACGCAAAGACCCACAAGGTTAACAATCTGGTACTGGCTATCGGAATTTCCCCGGAGGGTGTTGATTTTGATTCTCTGGATGGAGAGCCTTCCAAGCTGTTCTTCCTCCTTATTGCAACACCACAGCAGGCTGGACCTCATATAGAGGCTCTTTCTGAGATTGCACGTCTTACACGGTCAAGCAACTTCTGCAAGCTGCTTCTTAATGCAAAGACACCGAAAGAGATTGTGGATATTTTCTCGGCTCAGTGATTCTATTTCTTATTTCTGGAATTCAGCTTCCGCAGCAGGATAGCGATAAGAAAGCCGGCTGCGAAAAGAAGAAGCCCGTTCTGTAAATTCATATTAAAATCCAATAAAATTAAAAAAAGGCAGAGTTTCCTCTGCCTTTTTTTCACATATTCTTAAGATTCTTTTCCAGGATATCCAGCTGCTGGGACAGCTCCTTTGGCAGGTGCTTGCCGAACTTAGGATAGTGATTTTCCCTGATATCCTTGATCTCCTTGAGCCAGCCTTCCTTGTCCACAGATGTGATTGCTGGGATGTTGGCCTTGTCTGCATCGGAGAGGCCATCGGTGTTCAGGGCACCTGGCTTAGGCATATAGCCGATGGCAGTCTCCACTGCATTGTCCTTGTTGTCGCAGCGGTCGAAGATCCATGCCAGAACTCTTGAGTTGTCGCCGTAGCCTGGCCACATGAAGTTGCCTTCATCATCCTTACGGAACCAGTTTACATAGAATATCTTAGGCAGCTTGTCGGCGCTTGATTTCTTTCCGATATTGATCCAGTGCTGGAAGTAGTCCCCCATGTTGTAGCCGCAGAATGGCAGCATGGCAAAGGGGTCCCTGCGGACCTGCCCAACCTGGTCGGAGATGACGGCCGCAGTCACTTCGGAGCCTACGATGGAGCCCAGGAACACTCCGTGGTTCCAGTCCCGTGCCTGGTGTACCAGTGGCACAGTGGAAGGGCGCCGGCCGCCGAAGAGGAATGCAGAGATAGGCACTCCCTTAGGGTCTTCCCATTCCGGTGCGATGCACGGACACTGGTTTGCAGGTGCAGTGAACCTGGCATTCGGATGGGCAAACTCCTCGCCCTTAGGTGATTTATCCTTAGGCAGGGCAGGGCGCTTTACACCCTTCCAGTCTATAAGGTCGCCCTTTGCAGGGTAGCCGATTCCTTCCCACCAGATGTCGCCATCCTCGGTAAGGGCGCAGTTTGTGAATATAGCATTCTTTCTTGCTGCTTCCAGGGCATTCTTGTTGGATTTCTCGGAGGTTCCTGGGGCAACGCCGAAGAAGCCGGCCTCCGGGTTGATGGCATAGAGGCGGCCGTCATCTCCGAACTTCATCCAGGCTATGTCGTCGCCGATTGTCTCAACCTTCCAGCCTGGAATCTTTGGAATAAGCATGGCCAGGTTGGTCTTGCCGCAGGCAGATGGGAAGGCTCCGGTCACATACTTTACCTCGCCCTTCGGGTTGGTGAGCTTAAGGATAAGCATATGCTCTGCAAGCCAGCCTTCGTCCCGTGCCAGTACAGTTGCGATGCGGAGTGCGAAGCACTTCTTTCCCAGCAGGGCGTTTCCGCCGTAGCCTGAACCATAGGACCAGATAGTATGTTCCTCGGGGAACTGGGAGATATACTTGTTCTCCATATCTGCACAGGGCCAGATTCCGTTGTCGGACTCGCCTTCGGCCAGAGGTTTACCTACAGAGTGGAGGCATGGCACGAAATCGCCGTCGGTTCCGATAGCATCAAGCACCTTCTTTCCCACCCGGGTCATGATTATCATATTGCATACAACGTATTCTGAGTCTGTGATCTCTATTCCATTCTTGGAGATAGGGGAGCCTACAGGACCCATGCTGTAAGGAATCACATACATTGTTCTTCCTTTCATACAGCCGGTGTAGAGCTTGGTCATGGTCTTCTTGAGCTCAACCGGGTCAATCCAGTGGTTTGTTGGGCCTGCATCCTCTTCCTTTCTGGAAGCGATGAAGGTACGAGCCTCTACCCGGGCTACATCGGAAGGAAGGGACCGGAACAGGAAGCTGTTGGGCTTCTTCTTGAGAGGAGTTGCAAGACCAGAGTCCACACACTTCTTCATAAGAGAGTCATACTCCTCCTTGGTGCCGTCGCAGAAATGGACTGCATCGGGGGTGCACATCTTCTTGATCTCTTCGATCCAAGCTTTTATTTTTGCATTCTTGATATCATTGATAGTCATATATGCTCCTTAAATTATACAAACTGTGAAACCAGGATGATGAAGATACATACTGGTGCAAAGAACTTGATGGAAAGCTCGAACAGCTTTTTCTTCTTGAATGTGTTGGAGAGCTCCACTTCCTCGATGATTGCCTGTGGTTTGATGACATATCCTACAAATACACAGGTGAGCACTGCTACGACAGGCATCATGATGTTGTTGCTTATGTAGTCACAGAAGGAGAGGAAGTCCATTCCCATGATAAGGAAGCCGGACCATGCTCCGTTGCCCATGGATGATGGAACACCCAGAACGACACAGATGATCAGGGTTGCGATGATAGCCTTTGTCCTTGAGAATTTGAACTCGTCCTGGAAGCTTGCCACTACTGCTTCCATAAGGGATATTGCTGATGTAAGTGCTGCAAAGAATACCAGGATGAAGAATGTTGCTCCTATGAAGCCGCCTGCTGTCATGCTTTTGAATACTTTAGGCAGTGTG
>JAFXTY010000024.1 GCA_017535435.1 Spirochaetia bacterium
GTAAGAGGCATCTTGGATGCGATACCGATATCACCTGCAACAAGCTCGTTAAGGTCAACCAGCTTCTTTCCTACCGCTGTATAAAGCTTAGTAACCTTCTCCTTCTTTCCCTCTCTGGAGTTCATAAGCTCCATATCGGCTGTAACCTTACCGGTTATGCACTTCCAGAATGAGAGCTTACCGGAGAACTGGTCAATATTTGTCTTGAATGTGAATACTTTGACATCCCCATCCGGTGAGATAGGAACCAGAGTCTGCTTACCTTCTTCATCCAGGAGCACATCGTTGAATCCAAGCGGAGATGGAGAAATTTCGGAGATGAAGTTTACAAGAGCCTCAATACCAGAACCTGCAAGACCAGAACCGCAGAGAACCGGAGCCAGCTTGTTGTCATGGAGACCCTCGATAAGAGCCTTCTTAACATCCTCTGGACTGAGCTCACCGCTTTCCAGGTATTTTTCCATGATCTCGTCGTCACCTTCAGCAGCGCCCTCGATCATTGCTTCTTTATACTGTGCAACCAGATCTGCCATATCAGCAGGAATATCTGTCGCAACCTCTTTTCCACCGCCGGCAGGAATCATATATACCTTTTCATTCAAGAGGTCGATGACACCTTTGAAATCCTTTGCATCGCCCATAGGAATGACTACAGGAACAAATGTCTTATGGAACTTCTTCTTAAGGTCTTCCAGAGCTGCGGAGAAGGAAGCTCTGTCCTTGTCCATCTTGTTGATGAAGATGAACCGTGGAATGTTACGGCCATCCATACGACGCCACAGCTTGATTGTCTCAATCTGGGCACCAGTATCTGCACCTACAACCAGCATTCCGGTCTCGCAGGCCCGGAGTCCCAGGATAACCTCTCCTACGAAGTCAGATGCACCCGGAGTATCTATAAAATTAAGCTTCTTGCCGTTTTTCTCAATGAATGAAAGTGTGGAATGGAAGGAAATCTTCTTGTCGATCTCTTCTTCTGTATAGTCGCTGACTGTCTTTCCACTCTCTACAGTCTCAGCCTTTGGAATTGCACCATTTGCAAAAAGAATATGCTCAAGCAGAGTTGTCTTTCCTGTGCCTGTATGCCCAGTTATAGCTGTGTTTTTAATTTGTTCAGTAGTAAATCCCATAAAAAATCCTCCTGTTGGGCTCTATATATGATAAGGGAGAGTAGCCTGAATTGTCAATAAATATTTTTACTTATATATAAAATATTTACGGCTCCAGCTCCTGGACTATATCCATTTTGGAGATAGGACTCTCGTTTTTTACCGCATATTCGTAGGCTGTCATCCCTGCATCTGACTTAAGCTTTATGTCTGCCCCATCATCAAGAAGAGCCTTGATAATCGATGAATTCTCGTTCTGGAGGGCTGCCAGCATCAAAGGAGTAAGGCCGCCGTTCTTTTCCTTGGCATTCACATCGGCCCCAGCTTTTGTAAGGATATGGATGACCTCAGGGTTGCCATTGTGCATAGATGCATACATAAGAGCCGAGATTCCGTTGACATCGGTCTGTTTCGGATCTGCTCCCAGTTCCAGGAACTTCTGTGTCATTTCCGAGGAGAAATTGTAGAAGCAGGCATAGAGGAACGGAGAGACCCCGTTGGCATTATATTCGCTTATGGAGAGGCCTTTCTTATAAAGGAGCTCCACTATTGCAGGATTGGGATTGTAGATAGCTGCATAGCACATAGGGTTGAAAGCATCCACCTTGCAGTTAAGATCAGCTCCGTTGTCGATAAGGACACGGAGAACATCCACATTCTTGTTGGACTGTGCTGCCATCATCACAACCGGAAGGCCATAACGGTTCTTGGAATTGCAGTCTGCCCCGCTCTTAATAAGGGATTCTGTGATCTTGGGGTTCTCGTTATATGTGACAGCATAGATAAGAGGTGTCCGACCGTCCATATCCTTGTCATTTATATTGGCACCTGCAGCCAGCAGAGTATCGGTGACAGCAGACTTGAAGTTCCCGCCGGCCGCAACCATAAGCGGAGTCTCCTGATCCTTGTTCCGTGCATTCACATCTGCACCAGCCTCGATAAGGGTCTTGAAAATATCCACATTGGTAGTACGCTGGGCGGCAAGCAGCAGTGCTGTGTCGCCATGTGTATCGGTCTCATTAACCTTAGCACCATGCTTAAGAAGAAGCTTTACAACATCAAGAGCATCATCACTCAGGCATGCTATCATAAGAGGAGTCCTGGCCTTATCGCCACTGCCTCCGTTCACGTTGGCACCATCCTTTATGGCAGCCTCGATCTTGGCCACATTATTTGTGCCGACAAGGGAAGCAAACTGCTCTGTCTTCTTATCTGCAAATCCAAATACTGGAATAATAAGGATAAGAGCAATAATCAAAATCTTCTTCATATTGACTCCTTGAAACGGCAGATTGAGGTGGCCATCCGGGTTTCAAGATCATGGATATAAGCCTCTTTGGAGGCATATGGAGCTCTGGCCACACCGCTTTTTATTGCAGCCTCTGCCACTGCAGAAGAAACCTGGACAAACACCCGCGGGTCGAAAGGCTTTGGAATAATATAGTCCCTGCCGAATTCAAGGCTCTTGGCATTGTATGCCTTGAGAACCTCTTCCGGCACAGGCAGCTTTGCAAGATCTGCAAGGGCGTGGGAAGCGGCAACCTTCATCTCTTCGTTTATAGCCGATGCCTCCACATCCAAAGCTCCCCGGAAGATGAAGGGGAAGCCCATGACATTGTTCACCTGGTTCGGATAATCGGAACGTCCTGTAGCCATGATGACATCGGCCCGGGCAGCAGTTGCCTCGGGATAAGTTATCTCAGGATCCGGATTAGCCAGAGCAAACACAATTGGATCGGTATTCATGGTTTTGAGCATTTCACCTGTGACAAGCCCTTTGCCGGAAAGGCCCAGGAACACATCGGCTCCCTTGAGGGCATCGGCCAGGGTACCAGCTGCAGTGCCAGTGGCAAAGAACTCCTTGTACTTGTTCATTCCTGCTGTCCGGCCCTTGTAGATAATGCCCTTTGTGTCGCACATTGTTATGTTCTCTTTCTTCACACCCAGGGCAATATAGAACTTGCCGCAGGCAATGCCGGCAGCACCTGCTCCGTTTATGACCACTTTTACCTGGTCAATCTTCTTGCCTATTATTTCCAGGGCATTCAGCAGAGCAGCTCCGGTTATGATCGCAGTACCATGCTGGTCGTCATGGAACACAGGAATATCCATTGCAGCCTTGAGGGTGTCCTCTATCTCAAAGCACTCGGGAGCCTTTATATCCTCCAGGTTGATGCCACCGAAGGTTGGGCCCATAAGTTTGACTGCATCAATAAAAGCTTTTGGATCGCTGCAGTCCAGCTCCAAGTCAAAGACATCCACATCGGCAAAGCGCTTGAAAAGGACCCCCTTACCCTCCATAACCGGCTTTCCGGCATAAGGGCCTATGTTGCCCAGTCCCAGAACTGCAGTTCCATTGGTGATAACGCCGACCAGATTCTTTCTTCTGGTATATGTGGACACCAGGCTCTGGTCTGCCTTTATCTCAAGACATGGAAAAGCAACGCCCGGTGTATATGCACAGGAAAGATCGTCCTGAGTCTTACATGGTTTTGAAGGCATCACCTCTATTTTTCCAGCAATAGGAAAACTGTGGTATTTCAATGATTTTTCTTTAAGATCCATTTTTTCACCTGCCTAGCTCTCTGGCTGCTTTGAAAATACTTCCAAACAAGTCATGAATATTATTGATATCCACAGATGAGAAAGCTACCCGCAGGTATTTCTCCCCTATGGAGATAGTTCCGATTCCGTAGTGCTCCAGAAGATACTTACGCAGATTCTCTGCCCCTATTTTCTTCACCTCAAATGTCATAAAGTAGCCTGAATTGAACGGCAGGGCAACAAGAGGCACATCGGCAGGCATAGATTCAACAGCTTTCTTCACCTGCATGTAGCGCCCTTTCATCTTTGCTGCCACCGAAGCCTTCTCCTGATGGTATGTGATGCTCCGCATTCCCTTGAGGATGATATTCTGGGAGATAGTAGAACAGGTGGAGACTGTGGATCGGATAGAACCCATGATCTTCTTTTCCAGAACAGAAAGGGCAGCCTCATCCAGAGCTTTGCCACCGAAGGTGATGAAACCGGTGCGGAAGCCCCAGACCAGCTCCTCCTTGGTAGCACCGTCAATCTTGACTGCTGTTATGTTATCGTGAGCATCACACAATGATGCGAAAATGGACTGATGCTCTATATCGTTCTCGAAGAAAAGGCCGAAGTATGAGTCATCACAGATCACCAGCATGTCCTTGCCTGCATCAGCCTGGCGCACCAGAGCCTGTACAATCTGCCGCTGCTCTGCAGTGGAGGGTGAATAGCCTGTGGGGTTATTAGGGAAGTTGAGAAGGATCACCACCTTGTTCCCCATTCTCTTTATAGTCTCTTCCATGGCATTGGCATTGAAATGGTAGTTCTCGTCAAAGAGTGCAAATGTATCCACCTTTGCCTTGTGGAGCACATTGAAGATAAGCTTATAATTTCCCCAGAACATATTCGGGATTATCACATCATCATTTTCCCCTACAAAAAGATCAGAGACTATGGAAAGCCCGTGAGTGAGCCCTGATGTGATGATAGGCATGGAGACAGTCTTGTTGACCAGGGAGGGATTCTTCCGGATCATCTCCATCATCCATATCTGCCGGAGCTCAGGAAGGCCTGCGGTGGGGGCATATGCAAACATCTCGGTAGCAGAAAGGCCATTGACAAGTTTGCGCATTGAGGGGATAAACATGGTCTGGCCATCTTCCATAGCCATTCCTATAGTTGCGTTATATTTATATGCATCTTTCTTTGCCTCTGCAGACTGGGAGATGATTCCTTTGGGGAAATACATTCTTTTTCCAAGGTCAGACAAGAGCCTGTAAACAGGCTTGTTCTCGATTACCGCATTTAATTCAGCAGCTAACTTATCCAAATATAGACCTCCAATAATACATCAACGGCGTTCCTATAATAACAGAAATTATAATACTTAGGTAGATAGTGAAATGAGTTTTTTTAATAAAAAATATGTTGATGATCACGATGAAAACGGCAGGTATAACAAGTCGGAGAGTCTGCCAGCCCTGCACAGTGACCGCAAAATCATAGATAAGACGGTTAAAATGGAGCCTTTGGTTAAGCACAGAGTTCTCAATAAAGAATATGACGGCACAAATAATAAGGCCAGCCACCCCTGCCCTGATTCCCCTTATTCCATGACGGATAAAGGAGACAGAAGAAAACTTTTCTGCCAGGAAGTAGATTGCCACAGTGATGAGCACTGCCGGAGTTATGAACCCCAGAGTCGCAATGATTCCCCCCATGGTGCCGGCCAGCGTTTTCCCCACATAAGTAGCAGTGTTGATCACTACAGGACCCGGGGTCATCTGAGCAATAGCCACAATATCGGCAAACTGCTCCACAGTGCACCAGCCACGGCTTAAGAGCTCAGACTGGATTATAGGAAGGTTGGCATATCCCCCGCCAAAGGCGAAGAAAGCAATCTTTGCAAACACAAGGTAGAGCATAATGTAGATCATTGTTCGCTCCCCCGGTACATAAGCATACCCAAAAGACCGCAGGCCGCCACCACATAGATTGCCGGAAGGTCAATAAACTCCACGGCAAGGAAGGCAAAAAGGCCAATGACAATATCCTTCCAGCATCGGAATGTCCTTCTCATCATGTTGCCCACAGTGTTGACAATGAACACAGTCACTGCGGCCCGGATGCTTATGAAGGCATATTCTGTCAGAGGTGAATTCTTCAGCATCTCTACAAAAGCAGTGATGAAAAGGATGATTGCAACAGGAGGGATGAGAACCCCTGCAAGAGCACACACAGAGCCTTTTTTACCAGCCAGTTTATAACCGATATTGAGGGCTGCATTCACCCCTATGGCACCAGGCATGGAATAGATTATTGCAAGAATATCATTCATCTGGCTGTCTGAAAGAAGCTTTCTGCGGCAGCGGAACTCCTGGTCCATCACAGCCAGCATAACAGGACCGCCACCTACTGTAAAGAACGAGATTTTAAAAAAAGCAAAGAAAAGATACCGACAGATATGCTTCACTGCTTGGGCGCATCACTTCTTTTTAGAATAGCCCGTACTCATAAGAATACTTATGAACTTGGTAGAATCAAAATAGCTGAACATTACACGGAGCATAACAGTGATAGGAACAGCAAGGATGGCGCCAAGTGGACCCCACAGCCAAGCCCAGAATGCCAAGGAGATAAGGATAAGTACAGGACTCAGGTTGAGGTTGGATCCCTGGATGCGCGGCTCAATCAGGTTACCCATGAGCTGCTGGATTCCCAGGTTGAGCAGGAACACTAAAGTAGGAAGGAAAACTTCCGGATAGAACTGTACAATACCCTGGATGGAAATCAAGATTACAACAACTGTAGAACCGACAGTAGGAACAAAGTTGAGTGCAAAGGCTATGCCGCCCCACACAAGGGCAAAGTCCACACCCAGAAGCTTAAGGGCGCCCCATACCTCAAGGCCGGTTAAGAATGAGATTATAAGCTTGATAAAGAAATAACGTCCTACAAGATTCAGGATCCGGGTGCTGATAATATTGAACTTCTTGGCTTCTCTGAAGCTGAAAGCTTCTTTTATCTTATCGTTAAGATAAGGATACTCAAGGAACAGGAAGAACATGAAGATGAAGATAAGAAGTGTATATCCTGCCATCTTGGTAAGAGAGCTGGAGAAGCTTATAACATAGGTCTGAACCAGCCGTGGCCAATTAGTGCCGGCAAAGATATCAGGCTGCACCTGAAGCTCAAATTTCTCAATAAGTTTATTGGAGAAATCGTAGTAAATTTCCTGGAACTGCTGCAGATACCGGGGATAGTTGTTGATAAACAGGTTGAAGCTGTTCTGTGCTATCACAACAATAAAATAGACAACAATCGCCAGCACTGACATGATGATTATAACAGCCAAAGTACGGGGAATATGATGTCTCTCCATCTTCTGCATGACGGGGAATAGCATAAAGCTGATCATAACTGCAAAAACTATAGGTGCAAACACTGCAGCGGTAGCTTTAAGAAAGTATATGCCCACCACCATGAAAATAAGGACAAAGAGTGTGGAGAATGCTTTATTTTTTCTGTTAAAACTGTTACTATTCATCCAAATATTAACTATAACATAATAATTATAACGTGTTAATACCTATATAGATAACAAATATTCAGTCTGGAGGATAGAATGATAGCAAAATATAATGATATAGAACCGAAGATCACCAAGCCTGCTTTTATTGCAGATAATGCAGTTATCACAGGGGATGTGACAATAAAGGAAGATGCCAGCATATGGTACGGCGCTGTCCTCCGGGGAGATATAGAGCCTGTAACTGTAGGAAAAGGCAGCAATGTACAGGAACTGTGCATACTGCACACATCGGAGGGAACCCCCTGCACTGTAGGTGACAATGTTACTGTAGGCCATGGGGTCATACTCCACGGCTGCACTGTTGAGGATAACTGCCTTATAGGTATGGGGGCCACCATACTGGATGGTGCTGTGATCGGAAAAGAATCCATAGTTGGAGCCTGTGCTCTGGTGACCAAGGATAAAGTGTTCCCGCCCCGCTCCATGATAATAGGAAGCCCTGCCAAGGCTGTGCGTCAGCTCACAGATGCAGAAGTTGCAGGCCTCCATGCCCATCCCAAGCACTATGTAGAGGTTGCAAAAAAAACAGAGGCCAGCCGCAGCTGACCTCTTATACTATCCTTCAGGTAATCTTCACTTCAGAGCCATCTTATTGACAAAATCCTTTTTGTCGATGGACTTTTCAATCATACCGGTATCCACCATGAAGCTGATATCATAGTCAAGGGCATCAAGGTCTGCATCAGTCAGACGGTCGGTGAAGTTGCTCCAGCTGTAGAGCTTCTTTGCATCCTCCATAGAGATATCCTGAACTTTAGCACCAAGGGCAAGGGCTTCATCCATATTTGCCTCCATCCAGGCTTTCGCTTCCTTATAGGTGTCGGTATATATCTTAAGCATATCGGCGTGGTTCTTTGCAAAATCCTTGGAGCAGGCAGAGATAAGGAGCGGGCTTACATAGCCTTCGCAGGTCACCAGGATCCTGGCACCGTTCTTCTCTGCAGCTACTACAGAAGCGGCGGCAGCAAGGGCACAGTCAACCTTGCCGGAGAGCATAGCCTGTACAGCATTAGGGATACCCATATTGATGTATTCAACATCAGAAATGGTCATACCCTCTTTATTAAGGGCAGCCACCAAAAGCTCGTTGAGCACTGTTCCCTTGGGGCCGGCCACCTTCTTTCCCTTAAGATCGGCAGGTCTCTTAACATCAGGATTAGTGGTCATGATGGTGAACATCTGCTCCGGTTTGCTGAAACCTGCGAATATCTCTATAGGGTTGCCAGCCGCATTGGCCAGAATTACAGATACGGAGTTGATCACAGATGCGATATCCAGGCTTCCGGCAGCAATAGCCTCGGTCTGCTTGGCTCCAGAGGTTATCTCATAATAGTTGACCTTGATTCCTTTCTCGCCGAAGGCTTTTTCAGCCATTCCCTTCTCTTTCATGATGATGAGCGGGAGGTTGAAGGGTGAGCGGACATAGGAGATATTGATCTCTTTAAGCTGCTCTTCTTTCTTTCCAGATGCAAATGCAGATACTGCAATGACTGCACAAAGGATGAGACACAAAATTTTTTTCATTGCTTTTCCTCTCTTTATGGTCAGCACTAAGCTTTCCAATCAGATATTATGCTCCTGCCATACGGAGGAGATCATTTATAATATAGCATTTTCATGAGAGTTTGAGAAGATGGATCACAGGATGATCATACAGTCGCCGTAGGAGAAGAACCTGTACCGTTCCTCCACAGCATGTTTATAGGCGCGCATTATAAGGTCCCGGCCGGCAAAGGCGGAGACCAGCATAAGCAAAGTGGATTCCGGGGTGTGGAAGTTGGTGAAGAGCCTGTCCACAAACTTGAACTGATAGCCTGGGTATATGAATATGGATGTGGAGCTGCTGCCGGCCGGTATGAGGCCTCCGGAGCAGGCCGATTCCAGGGTGCGCATGGATGTGGTCCCCACCGCAGTGATCTTCTTCCCGGCGGCCTTGGCCCGGTTGAGGGCATCGGCTACGTCCTGGGGTATTGTGTAGACCTCGGTGTGCATCTTGTGGTCTTCAATATTTTCGGTGCGGACCGGGAAGAAGGTGCCGGCTCCCACATGGAGTGTCACCTCCAGTATCTGTGTCCCCTTACTGCGTATCTGGTCCAGTATGTCGTCGGTAAAGTGGAGCCCTGCGGTGGGGGCTGCCACCGATCCCAGCTCCTTGGCGTATATGGTCTGGTAGCGCTCTGAGTCTGCCTCCTCGTCGCTCCGTTTTATGTACGGTGGCAGCGGGACATGGGCATTGGCATCAAGATATGTGTCATCGATTGAGACACTGAATTCCAGCACCTTGGAGTCGCCATCATCCTGTACAATTGCACCAGTTACTCCACCAGGGAAATCGTAGGTCTTGCCCACAGTCTGCTTTCTGCTTTTCTTGCAGATGACGCTCCAGCGTCTGGTGTCCAGAGGATGCAGAAGGAAGAACTCCACCTTCCCTCCTGTGGCGCTGGTGCCGTAAAGACGGGCCTTGCGCACTCTGGTGTTGTTGACAACCATAACGTCATCTGGACCGAAGTAGTCCACTATGTCTTTTATATTGCGGTCCTGGTATGTTCCTGCGCTGCGGTCCAGCACCATCATCCGGGAAGTGCCCCGCACCTCCGGGGGATACTGGGCTATAAGCTCATTGGGCAGGTCAAAGGAAAAGTCGCTGGTCTTCATTCAACTGAGCCTCAAGGCCAAGGTGCTTATATGCGGCAGGGGTTGCCACACGCCCCCGGGGGGTGCGCTGGATAAAGCCCTGCTGAATCAGATATGGCTCGTAGAAATCCTCTAATGTCTCGGTGGATTCCCCTATTGTGATTGCCAAGGTATCGGCACCCACCGGGCCTCCGCCATACTTTTCTATAATGGCACGGAGCAGCTCCCGGTCATGAGCCTCAAGCCCCATCTCGTCTATCTCCAGCTTGCCGAGGCCGAACTTGACAGTCTCCAAAGTTATGACATCATCACCATAGATCTGAGCAAAGTCACGCATACGTCGCAGGATACGGTTTGCCACACGGGGAGTCCCACGGCAGCAGGTGGCCAGCACATTCATGGCGCTCTTTTCTATCTTGATCTCAAGAATAGCGGAAGAACGGGTAAGGATATCGATGATCTCATCCTTCTCGTAAAGGTTCATCCTTATATTTATTCCGAAACGGCTGAAGAGCGGGCTTGATACATTGCCGCTTTTTGTGGTGGCTCCCACCAGGGTGAAAGGAGGGATAGGAAGACGGATGGAACGGGCAGAGGGCCCCTGTCCGATAACCCAGTCAAGCTCAAAGTCCTCCATGGCAACATAGAGCATCTCCTCTATGGCCGGCTTAAGGCGGTGGATCTCGTCTATAAAGAAGACAGTGTTGGGAGAGATTGTAGTAAGAAGGCCTGCAAGATCCTTAGGCTTATCCAGAGCCGGGGCGCTGGTCACCTTGAACTCGGCTCCCATCTCGTGGGCTATGATGCCTGCAAGAGTGGTCTTTCCAAGTCCCGGAGGGCCACTTAAGAATACATGATCCAGGCTCTCACCCCGGGCCTTTGCAGCCTTGAGGAATATCTTAAGGTTCTCCTTAAGAGCCTTCTGCCCCTGGAAATCATCAAGAGTCTGTGGCCGGAGGGCATAATCCTTCTTGTCCTCTGCTATAATCTCGCCAGATAAAATATCGTTGTTCTCAGTCTCTATCATGTGCTCAGCAATACGATGGCCCGCTTGAATATCTCTTTCTCCCGCTCATCGTCCTTCATATTCATAATATCGGAATTCTTGGCCACTTCCTCCACTGCCTTATGAGCCTTTTTATAATCAAAGCCCATGTCAGAGAGAGCGTTGACAATATCTGCATACTTAGGATTGCCGGCAGGAGCAGCTGTAATCTCCTCGTCCATGACCAGCTTGCCACGCATAGCCAGCATAAGCTTCTGGGCTGTCTTCTTGCCTACTCCAGGGATGCCTGAGAGAAGGGCCACATCATCCTTGTCCAGAGCCTCGGACATCTGCTTTGCAGATATGGAGGAGAGCATCTTCATAGCCTGCTTAGGGCCTATTCCATTGACCTTGTTCAGTTCAAGGAAGAAGGTGCGCTCATCCTTTGAGAAAAATCCATAGAGCTTAACCATGTTCTCGGTGTGGAGATAGTAGGTGTAGACCTGGCACTCATCCCCCACTGGCGGAAGTGCCTGAAGTGTCTTGGCAGATACTGTGATATCCCACTCGATGCCGCAGGAATTCAAAAGATAGATATTGTCTATTCCCTTGTATGTAAGGGTTCCGCTTAAACTGTTAAACATTGGCAAAACTCCTGTTGTTCACATGGCATATAGCTGCAGAAAGGGCATCGGCCGCATGGTCTGGTCTGGGAACCTTATCCAGATTCAGAATAACCTTGACCATCTCCTGCACCTGTCCCTTCTCGGCCCTTCCCTCGCCTACCACAGCCCGCTTTATCACTATAGGGGTATATTCACCAAGTGGAATGCCGTGCTGGGCGAACACAAGATGGACAACACCTTTGGCATGGGCCACAGGCAGAGCACTGGTTATGTTCTTTGCAAAGAAAAGAGCCTCTATGCCACCCTCTTCCGGCTTGTAGATATCAATCACCTGGTTAAGGTCCTGATAAATGTGAAAAAGCCGCTCTCCAAGCGGCTTTTCCGGCGAGGTCTTTATGACCCCATGTGCAACATATTTTATTTTATTACCCACAGTCTCTATGATGCCAAAGCCTGTGGATGCAAGTCCCGGATCGATTCCGATGATTCTCACAATTCTCAGTCGTCCAGCTCGAAATCGTCTGGAACATCCAGGTCATGTGAAACTTCCTGGACATCATCAAGCTCCTCAAGCCGTTCAACCAGCTTAAGAACTTTTTCTGTCTTCTCCTTGTCCAGGGTCTTCAGCATCATGGCATTCCGCTTAATCTCGGCAGAGGTCTGCTCGAATCCAGCCTTGTTGAGAGCATCGAGAACGTTCATGAAATCCTCTGGGGATGTCTTTACCACAATCTCGTCATCCTCAGTAGCTACATCCTCGGCACCAGCCTCAAGAGCTGCCTCGAGAACTGCATCCTCTGTATATTTTGATGCGTCAAAGCAGATGATTCCTTCTCTCTTGAACAGGTGGGATACGCTTCCCGGTGTTCCCAGGTTTCCGCCGCCCTTTCCAAGAACGCTCTTCACATCTGCTGCGGTTCTGTTCTTATTGTCTGTAAGTGTTTCGATAAGAAGTGCGATTCCGCCTGGGCCGTAGCCTTCGTACTGAAGTTCTACGTATTCAACACCCTCAAGCTCTCCTGTACCTTTCTTGATAGCCTTGTCGATGTTGTCTTTAGGCATGTTGGCTGCTTTTGCCTTAAGGATGGCAGTCCTCAGCCGTGCATTTCCCTCTTCGTCGCCGCCGCCCATCTTGGCAGCTACAGTAATTTCCTTGATGATCTTTGTGAAGATCTGACCGCGCTTTGCGTCTGCAGCACCTTTTTTATGCTTGATACTTGCCCATTTGCTATGACCGGACATAAAGTCTCCTTAATATAATAGTCTTCTCTTTAAATTAGCATAAGTAAAAATATTTGTAAATATCTCAGATTTCTTTGGTTCTATTAACGAACTATTTACTTTTCTGTCACCGGGTAGTCGGCGCTGTTGTCCGGGAAGATTGACTTCTGCGGTTCTGGCGCCGGTGCTGGCTTTGGAGCAGGAGCCGGCTGTGGTGCAGGCTGTGCCGGAGCAGGAGTTGCAGATTCCAATGTTGCAGGAGCTGGCTGAGTAACTTCTGTGGTCTGGGCAGCTGGTGCTGTCTTACCCTTTGCGATGCATCCGTAGAGGCATGCAAGTATAATAATTATAATTGCAATAATTATAAGAATGATTTTCTTTGTCTTGCTTTTGTCAGCTGTTTCTGCCATGGTCAGCTCCTTTAATTTTTTCTATAGTAATATTATCGGGTGAATCCTTCATAAAGTCAAACAAAAAAAGCACCCTGCTTGTTACAGGGTGCTTTATAAGAATCACTGAAATAAAACTGTGTAAAAATTTATTTTGTCACCACACGGAACATCTTCTTCTTTCCAGCCTTGATGACAACCTCGCCGTCAGCATCCAGCACATCGGCACCGATCACAGCCTTCACGTCGCGGATGTTCTTGTCGGCAACCACAGCACCACCCTGCTCCACCAGCCGGCGTGCATCGCTCTTGGTACCACCCACTGCCTTGAAGAACAGGTCTACAATGCCGATTCCAGCCTCAAAGTCAGCCTTTGGAATCTCGACTGTAGGCATATGCTCCTTGTTGCCGGCGCCGCTGAATGCAGCCCGGGCTCCGGAAAGGGCCTTATCTGCCTCCTCCTTGCTGTGGATAAGGGCGGTGACTTCGTAGGCAAGCCGCTCCTTGGCAGCGTTGATGTCTCCTTTGCAGATCTGGTCAATCTCCTCAAGAGGCAGGAAAGTAAAGAGCTTGAAGAACTTCTCCACATCCGGGTCGTTGACATTCCGCCAGTACTGGAAGAAGTCATATACAGGGGTAAGCTCAGGATCCAGGAAGATAGCTCCCTTCTCGCTCTTGCCCATCTTCTGTCCGTCGGCTCTGGTCACCAGAGGGAATGTGAGACCGTAGGCCTCGTCCCCTGTAAGACGGCGGATAAGGTCGATACCAGCCACAATGTTGCCCCACTGGTCGTCACCGCCGATCTGGAGGCATGCGTTGTATTTTCTGTGGAGCATAAGATAGTCGTAGCTCTGGAGAAGCTGATAGTTGAACTCAATGAAGGAAAGACCTGTCTCCATCCTTTTCCGGTATGATTCGAAGGTGAGCATCTTGTTCACAGAGAACTGGGAACCGATCTCCCGCAGGAAGTCGATGTAGTTCAGGTCTGCCAGCCAGTCCTTGTTGTTGGCTGAATATGCTGTCTTGTTGTCGAAGCCGATGAACTTGTCCAGCTGCTTCTTGATGCATTCTGTGTTCTGGTCCAGCACATCGTAGGAGAGCATCTTCCGCATCTCGGTCTTGCCGGAGGGGTCGCCGATACGTGCTGTACCGCCCCCTACCAGTGCGATTCCATTGTGTCCCATATTCCGAAGATGCCGGAGGGCGAAGAATGGAATCATGTGGCCTATGTGAAGGCTTGGACCTGTGGGGTCACATCCTACATAAAAGGTGACAGGACCTTTGTCCATAAGGGCAGAAAGGCCGTCAACATCTGTGCACTGCTGGAAAAAACCTCTTGATTTAAGTACTTCAAGCGCCTTGTTCATGGTCACACTCTCTTATATTCTTTGTCTGCCTTCCTGATGAATGCAGGAATCTCGTCAATCTTGACCCGGACCTGCTCCATGGAGTCACGGAACCGCAGGGTGACTGTGTTGTCTTCCTTGGTCTGGTAGTCAACTGTGATGCAGTATGGAGTTCCCACCTCATCCTGTCTTCTGTAACGGCGACCGATAGCTCCGCTCTGGTCGTAGTATGTGGCAAACTCGTCACGCAGGCTGTGCTCGATGTCTGATGCCAGCTCTGCAAGGCCATCCTTCTTCACCAGCGGGAACACTGCCAGCTTGATAGGAGCGATATTCGGATGGAAGTGGAGGACAACTCTCGTGTCTCCCTCTGCAACCTGCTGCTCCTCGTATGCATCGGAGAGAACCATGAGGACGTTTCTTGTAAGTCCTGCAGAGGTCTCGATGATATATGGGATGAACTTCCGGTTTGTACCCTCTTCCAGGTAGGACTGATCCTTTCCTGAATACTGGGTATGCCGTGTCAGGTCGTAGTCTGTTCTGTTGTGGACACCCTCAAGCTCCTGGAAGCCCATAGGGAATTCATACTCGATGTCGTATGCGCACTTTGCATAGTGTGCCAGCTCATCTGGACCGTGCTGGTGCCAGCGGAGCTTGTTCTCCCGGATTCCCATCTTCTTGTAGTAGTTCCACCGCTCGCCTCTCCAGTACTCGAACCATTTCATGTCGTCCTCAGGCTGAACGAAGTACTGCATCTCCATCTGCTCGAACTCGCAGGTTCTGAAGATGAAGTTCTTAGTCACAATCTCGTTACGGAATGCCTTTCCAACCTGGGCAATACCGAATGGAACCTTCATCCTGCAGTTCTGTACTACATTCTTGAAGTTTACGTATATACCCTGGGCTGTCTCAGGTCTCAGGTATACGATGTTGTTGTTGTCATCCTCCACCGGACCGATATGGGTCTTGAACATGAGGTTGAACCGTCTGGTGGCAGTAAGCTCGCCGCCGCACTCAGGGCAGATCTTGTTCTTTGCGTTCTCCTCCGGAATCTTGTCCTCCCGGAAACGCATCTTGCACTTCTTGCAGTCAACCAATGGGTCTGTGAAGTTCTCTACGTGGCCGGATGCCTCCCAAACCCGTGGGTGCATCATGATAGCTGCGTCGATACCTACGATATTGTCATGAAGTCTGGTCATCTCCTTCCACCAGAACTCCTGGATGTTCTTCTTAAGCGCGATTCCCAAAGGACCGTAGTCCCATGCAGAGGAAAGACCTCCGTAGATCTCGCTTGACTGGAATACAAATCCCCTTCTCTTGCACAGGGAAACCAATGTATCCATTGTTACTTCGCTCATTTTTATACCTCGCCCTTTAAAATATTTATTACTTTGTTGATTCTTTTTTCTGTCTCTTCCGCTCCCAGCAGCTTGATACTGCCTACGATAGGAGGAGAAATCTTAGTTCCAGTGACAGCCACCCGGAGAATCATAAGGAAGTCTCCAAGCTTCACACCCAGCTCATCGCACTTTGCTCTGAGGACAGGCTCTATAGCCTCCTCGGAAAGCTCTATGAACTGAGGAATCATGCCGGCATGCACATCAAGCAGCTCCAGAGTCTTAGCCTTGTCCAGTTTCTTAGGGATAAGCTCCTCGGTGTTGTAGCTCTCCGGTGCCTTGAAAAGGAAACCGATGACCTCGGGGATGTCGGAAAGATATTTAAGCCGCTCCTTTGCCAGAGGGATAGCCTTTGAAAGGATATCCTCCTCTTCTTTTGTCATAGGAGTGTGGACAATGCCTGCCTTCTCAAGATATGGCATAAGGAGCTCTGTCAGCTCGGCGTCTGTCTTCCTGCGGATGTACTGGCCATTGAACCAGTCCAGCTTCTTGTAGTCGAATACGCCAGGTGCCTTGTTCAGCTTATCAAGTGTAAATAGCTTCTCCAGCTCCTCTCTGGTGAAGAACTCTCTTGAATCGTCGTAGCTCCAGCCTATGAGTGATACATAGTTAAGGATAGCCTCAGGCAGATAGCCCTTGGCCCTGAAGTCCCGCACAGATGTGGAGCCATGGCGCTTTGAGAGCTTCTGTCCGTCGCTTCCCATAACCATAGGAAGGTGGCAGTAGACAGGTGGCTCCCAGCCGAAGGCTTTGTAGAGCTGCACATGGAGAGGAATGGATGGAACCCACTCCTGGGCCCGCAATATATGGGTTATCTTCATAAAGTGATCGTCTATTACATTGGCCAGATGATATGTGGGGAACCCGTCAGACTTAAGCAGGATAGGATCCGGGCTGATGTCTGAGTTGCGCTTTTTCATCGGTCCCAGAAGGAAGTCCTCGAACTCGGTGTAGCCTTCCATTGGAATCTTCAGGCGGATAACCGGCTTGATACCTGCATCTTTATAGGCCTGCTCCTCTTCCGGTGTCAGGTTGCGGCAGTGGCGGTCGTAGCCGAAGTCCTTCTTCTCTTTAGTCTGTTTCTCCCGCAGCTGCTCAAGCCGTTCTGGAGTGCAGTAGCAGTAGTAGGCATGGCCGCTTTCCACCAGCTTCTTGGCATATTCCCTATAAAGCTCGGTCCGTTCAGACTGGACATAAGGGCCGTATGTGCCGCCTACTACAGGACCCTCATCCCATTTGACACCCAGCCATTCCAGTGTGGAATAGAGGTCGTCCAGGGACTCATCTGAGTAGCGCTCCCGGTCGGTGTCCTCGATTCTAAGAATGAACTTACCCCCCTGGGAGCGGGCAAAAAAGTAGTTGAAAAGAGCGGTTCTGACACCGCCGATATGCTGAAGCCCTGTGGGAGACGGGGCATATCTGACTCTGACTTCTGTTTTTTCCATGCGCATTATTATAATTATTTAATATTGCATGGTCAATAAGTGTCAGAAGCCTATGCGCCGCTCCTCCTTGGCCAGTTTCTCCACCTTACAAAGGGCATGGAGCTCTTCCACCCTGGGCCGTTTCCCGGTGATCACCTCATCCATGGTCACCTTGCGGACAATGTTGTCAATCTGCCCACCGGAGAAATCATACTTGTTGGCAAAAAGCTCCAGATCTTTATCCTCAAGCCACTCCAGCTTGGATTTCCAGATCTTCTTCTTGGTCTCCACTGTTGGATTCTCAAACCTGATCTTGAAGAGGAAACGGCGCTCAAAGGCACTGTCCAGGTTCCCCACCAGGTTTGTGGTGGCTATCATTATTCCATCCAGCTTCTCCATCTCCTCCAGAATGATGTTCTGCATAGTGTTCTCTGTCTGGGCAGAGGGTGTCATGAGATTTTCCTGACGCCTTGAGAGAATGCCGTCTGCCTCGTTGAAGAAGAGGATAGGCACCTTGCCATCCTTCTCGTTCAGGCATGACTTGCAGAACTGCCGGTAGCCTGTGAAGATCTTCTTTATAATCTTCTCGCTCTCGCCGAACCAGCAGGATTTGGAGCTGCTTATATCAACGGCGAAGACCCGTCGGCCTGTAGCCTTTGCCAGCTGATATACACTCTCGGTCTTTCCTGTTCCAGGTGCACCATACATAAGCACCGCAATGCCATTAGGCAGCCCCTTTGCCTTAAGCCGATTCTGGATATCCTTAAGGGTCTCATCCTTCAGGGATTCCTTAAGACGCTGGATATCCGACTCGTTCACCTTGTCGTAGAACATCTTCTTGGTCGCTATTGAATCCGGATTGATGATATTGGTCCCCTTCTCCATCCTGCTGAACATATGTACATCATCCCCAAGAAGAAGTTCCTTGGCATAAGATGTGAGCTCAAGAGTGGCATCAAGGGCATTCTCCTTTTTGGAAAACTCAATGAGGTTCTTTTTGAAAAGGGCGTTGTCCTCCCTCATGAAACTCTTCATGGCATCAAACATGCTGTCACCATATACCAAGTTCACCGACCGGTTGAGAATACTGTCGAAGTCCCTTATGAAATCATCACAGCAGTTATAGAAGAATATCCTGAGCAAAACATCATCCGGCACCAGCATCTTCAAAGTCTTGACAAATGGATCATCTGCAAAGATCTCCTCCAGGTCCATGGTATCGTTTAAAACCTGGTATGTCTCCATATCTCTGCTTGAGACCATTCTTCCGACTTTCTGGACCAGATCGACGGCAGTGCGCTTCTTCTCCCTCTTCACCTCCATGGAAATCTTCTCATTGCGGAGAATGGAAGTAAGAAGGGATTCAGAAAGGAGGAATTCGTTCTTAAGGGAAACCCTGCGGCTGTAAGTTCCCCGGATATTGCTGATATACCCTTTCTTCATAAGCTCCTCCACATCATCCTTACAGGAAATAAGTGCCATGACTGAGCAGTCGAAGAAACGGGCCAGGTCGTTGAAGTCGCAGGTTTCACCCTGGTTGTCAAAATAGTAGGAAATCATGGAACAGAGGATGCAGGTTGCCCTGGAGGATGTCCCGAAATAGCTGTCCAAGTGTTTTACAGCCTGGTTAAAAGTCTTGTTGTCCTTGATCTTGAACTTTGAATCCTCAAGGGTTGAGGCAACGGTTGTAACTGCGGAAAGAACATTGAATCTGATTTTTTTCGTCATAAATACTCCTTGATTATCAATGAATATAACAACACACAATATCATTCCGTGAGAATGTAATTTTTTTTGAGGAAAAAGTGATTTTTTATACGATCGGGTCCGGACAGAAATCCTTGCGACGGCAACTTGGGCAATAGGAGCCCATCCACACATCGTCAAACTGCTGAATAGCCTTCTCCACCAGGTCTGGGTCTGTGGTCAGGATGCCGGCCTCGAAGTTGCGGGTATTCTCCCCTTTCATCCCCAGTCCTGCTCCTGTCAGGTTGGCTGAGCCTATATATGCGGTATTAAGGTCGAATATTATGATCTTGAAGTGCACTCTGGGGCACAGCACCCTCTCCATCCCCTCTATGAGATTGGGATACTGGTCAAAGTCCTCCCGGAAAGCAGGCCCCGGTTCCTTGGCATGGATAAGCCGGACCTCAACTCCCCGGGCCACCAGGTCGGAAAGCACCCCTAAAAGTGGCTTGGTGCCCTGCCCCTCCATGACATAGAGATCCTTGATATCGGAAGTACCTATCCAAAGGAGCTTCCGGACATCCTGCATACGCTCCACCACCTGCTGGTAGTGATCTGCGTTGGAGATGAAATTAGTCATATATTTATTCTATCATACTTTCAGCAACTGTGCTATTCTAAAGATATGAAAAAAATGAGTGAGCGCAAACTGAATAAAAAGATGCTGGAGAGGATTATCATAATCCACAATGCCATAAAGTCAGGAGCTTATCCCGACAACCTTAAGCTCCAGAAATACTATTGTGAACAGACAGGATATGAAAATGTGGGGAAAGCCACCATAAACAGGGATATAGATACCCTGCGGACCTACTTCCAGGCTCCCCTTGAATTTGACAAGAGGCATAAAGGCTATTTCTACTCTGACAAAAACTGGAAGCTTGCCCTGAACAACATCTCCACCGATGATGTGTTCTATCTATCTGCCGCAAAGACACTGCTCTCAAGCTTCGAGGGAAGCCCTATGTACAACGCCATCTCCCAGGTCATCGACTTCATAACCGATACCCAGACTGCCTGCAAGAGCAGCCTGCTGAAGCGTATTGCAGTACCCCCTGCTCCCCATGTGACCACCGAAGAGACTATATGGCAGAATGTCATGGATGCCCTGCAGAGCAACTGCATACTTGAGTTTGACTACAACGGCCGCTGGAACCCTCAGACCACTCATCGCCGGGTCCGCCCCTATCAGATACTTATGGACGAGGGAACCTATTATCTTTTCGGATATGCCGAGGAGAGAAAGGCAGAACGTATCTTTGCCCTCAACCGTATGAAGAAGATAAAAGTGACTGCTGATCATTTCCAGCTGCCTGATGACTACGAGTTCCATAACAGATGCGGTGGAGGAAGGTTCGGCCTGTTCATGAGCCCAGATGCTGAGCACTTTGTCATTGATTTCTATGATGATGCCCGGCAGTATGTGAAGGACCGCATATGGGCCGATGACCAGGTGCTGGAGGATTTTCCGGAGGAGAACCGGGTTCGGATACGCTTCTCTTCCACCCAGATGCTGAAAGTGAATGAATGGATACTGGCCCAGGGTATGAATGCCATTCCTATAGAGCCCCAGTGGTTTGTGGACAAGTGGAGGCGCCAGATAAAAGGAATGGCTGAGAACGCGAAGCTGTGACGGCTTTCAGAAATCCAGGCAGCCTGGCTCCACTTTGCCGTTGAGCATCTTGCCGCCCACAATATTCATCCGTGGGTACTGAGCCCGCATGGTGTCCAGTGCCTTGGTTATCTCGCTTCCGCCGGATGTGGCGAACAGAATAACCTTCTTTCCGGTGAAATCGTTCTTCTCTATGAATGTGTTCACGGCATGAGGTGCCACATACCACCAGATAGGGAATCCGATGCAGACTGTGTCAT
Organism: Spirochaetia bacterium; assembly: GCA_017535435.1. Taxonomy (GTDB): domain Bacteria; phylum Spirochaetota; class Spirochaetia; order CADAEX01; family CADAEX01; genus CADAEX01. The sequence continues at coordinate 20,871 of JAFXTY010000024.1, forward strand.
ACTGGGTCATATCTATTTCGCCATCGACAATCTCGGGGCGGGATGTGGGGTCGTTCATCTCAACTGAGCTCCGGCTGTTCGGATCCTGCCAGTTAAGGTCTGCCGGGGTGTATTTCTGAACCGGCTTGATGGAATAGATATCGGCATCCATCTGCTGTGCCAGCATTCTGGCGGTATAGGCAGTGTTTCCGCCTGCTGAGAAATAGGCTACTAAAGTTTTGCTCATGTCTCCTCCTGAATATAATATAACATAGGATTTTGCAACCGCCAACTTTTATTTTGTCAGCTCAAAAACTGCTTTCACATTCCCTTTTCCCAAAATTTTTCTGAGTTCTGCCGGGGTTAACCCTTCCACCTTGCCCAGCCGGGTGAAGTTCCAGCTGTTTGTATTGTAGTAGATAGTTATTTTGTTGCCCTGGTAAAGGATGATGTCCCCAGGCTCTGTGGTGATGCTGGTATCGTTCCGTGGTAAGGATGAAGGCAGGTCTCCCACCTTCTCGAAGCTGCCGTAGTCCTGCATATCCACTGAAACAGGCCCTTTTGAAAGGAGCTCTGCAAAAGCCTTTGCCGATGAGTTGTCTGCCAAGGTTGCAGTGATTGTATGATTACCGCTGCCGCTGGTGATGTTTATGGTTATCTTCATTTCAGAATCCCCTTCAGTTTTGCCTGATTCTGTTGCATATGCGGCTGTAATGCATAATAAGATAAGAAAAATACAAAATATCTTTTTACCAATTCTCATATCTGACTCCTTTATCCAGCCCTTCAAGCTGTGACATCTCTGCATCGGTCAAAGTGAAATCCCATACATTATAGTTTTCTGCAATATGGGCCGGGTTTGAGCTTCCTGGAATAACTATATATCCTGCCTGGATATGCCAGCGTACTATGACCTGGGCAGCACTCTTCTTATGAGCACGGGCTATCTCAAGCACTGTCGGGTTCTGCAGGTGATCCTTTGTGTGTCCACGGCCTCCGAAGGGATACCAGCTCTCAATATAGATACCCTGCCCTTTGGCCCAATCCCTGAGCTGATTGTTCTGGTAGAAAATATGGTTCTCGTTCTGCACTACAGCAGGTGGAATATCAAAGTTTTTGATAAAATGACTTACCCCTTTTTCAGTATAGAAGTTGGAGATACCGATTGAACGGACCTTTCCGGCCTTGACCGCCCTGCACATAGCACGATAGACAGCATCATCATTGCTGCCATGCTGATGCAGAAGAATAAGGTCTATATAGTCCACACCAAGTTTTTCAAGTGAGTCATCGATATCTGAATCAGGAGTATTTGACCAAGGAACCAGCTTTGTGGTTATGAAGACATCCTCACGCTTGCAGATACCTTCATCCACAGCTTTCCTAATCCCTCTGCCCACTTCTGTCTCATTGCCATAATACCTGGCAGTATCTATAAGCCGGTATCCGGATTTAAGAGCAGAATATACGGCCTTTTCTGCCACATCACCTTTGAGCGTCCATGTTCCAAGGCCCAGCACAGGCATATCATAACCTGAATTAAGCTTAACTGTCTGGGCGTCTGCGCAAAAAATCACTAAAGAAGCAAGCATAAGACCAATCGCTTTTCTCATTTAATCTCCACCAGCTGATAGTACCTGCTGCCGAAGCCGATCTTCTCAGCATGCTCAAGAGTATGGATTCCGTTCCTGCTCTCGATGCGCTCTATAAGGCTGCCGGAATCTTTTGCCTTGTACACAAGGTCCACACAGGCCTGATCAAGCGCCAACGGGTCAAGGGAAGCCAGAATACCGATGTCGTGCATATCAGGCTCCTCTGGATTGCCATCACAGTCACAGTCCACAGAGAGACGGTTCATGACATTCACACATACAATGCCTTTCCCATCCTGCATATAGTCGCATACTGACTTGGCAGCCTCTGCCATGCTCTCAAGGAATTCATTCTGGGGACAGCTTGTCCAGCTTGTGGTGCTCCGTCCTGCGCTGTGGATATTGAGTTTTCCCGATTTCTCGCAGCTCATACCGGAAGCAAAACCGATGGAAAGATTCTTAATAGCTCCACCAAAGCCACCCATGGCGTGTCCCTTGAAATGGGAGAGAATCAGGTATGTATCGTAATTCTTGAAATGAGTTCCCACATAGTTCTCCTTAAGGCGCACTCCCCCTTTGACAGGGATAGTCATATAGCCATCTGCATCCTGAAGGTCAAAGCCGTTGGCCACATCCAGAAAGCCGTGATCCTTGGCTGTCTTCATATGGTCTATGTTGTTGCTCCGGTTTCCGCCGTATGCAGTGTTGCACTCCACAATGGTGGCATTAAGCTCATCCTTCACAAGATTCTTAATGAGGGCTGGCCGCAGGTAGTTTGATTTCTCGCTCTCCCCGGTGCTCACCTTGACGCCGGTCTTTCCCTTGATCTGGTATCCAGTTGCCTTGTATACCTTAACCAGGGCCTCTGGTGTGATATCTTTTATAAAGTACACCACAGGGGCATTCTTATCCTTGGCAAAAACATTGAAAGAGCCTGCCATAAGCAGCAGCACTGCCAGAGATGTTGCTAAAAGTTTTTTGTTTTTCATATTCTACTCCTTATTCTCTCTATTAGGATTCTGGGGAAATCAACCATAAAAAGGGTCGATACAATATGATGGGCTGGAAATTCATTGGGCTCTCCTCTTCAACAAGCATGCCAGAAAGTGGAAAAGAACTGCAAACAGGGCAAGGATAGCGATGTAGTCAACAGAAAACAGAATATAGCCTCTCTCCAGGTCCAGGAAGAAGAACTGCTGCTGAAGGAACATATACCGCCAAAGTCCACGGATGATGAAAGCGTAGATACCGTATGCACCTAAAGGGAGCATAACAGCCATAGGGATATGCATCATACTCAGGTGCATCCCAAGGTGGGCACACATGAACAGGAAGTACCAGTGGGTGCTTACCAGATGGATAGTCCTGGCATATTCAAGTCCGAAGCCTGTGGGCAGGAACCAGACCATGGAAAGGCCACTGATCATGACCAGAATACAGCTTAAGGTGATTCCAAGATTAATCACAAGCTGAAGAATACGGTACGGATTATATTTTCCCTTCATAAGCGCCCCGTACCACCGGCGGTGGAGCACAGTGTGGACAATCCACAGCACCAGCATCAGCATTCCCAGGCACTGATGAACCCGGTCATCGGGAAAAAGGACAGTTCCTCCCATCAATATGATGGAAAGGACTGTCATTGCAATGTCAACAGACATATTCACAGTCTATCATACTCCTTGTCGCTTACCGGTTCGCACCAGGTTGTGCTGCCATCTTCTCCAGGCACCTCAATGGCAAGGTGGCTGAACCAGCTGTCCCTGGCGGCACCATGCCAATGCTTCACCCCTGCTGGAATGTTTATCACAGAGCCAGGGACAAGAGCAACAGCCTCCTTGCCTTCCTCCTGGTACCAGCCCCGGCCGCCGATGCATATAAGCATCTGGCCACCCCCTGACTTGGCATTGTGGATATGCCAGTTGTTGCGGCAGCCTGGCTCAAAGGTCACATTGTACACAGGCACCTGGGTCTTGGACACTGGAGCCAGATAGCTCTGTCCTATAAAGTATTTTCCAAATGGATTGGGCTCGCCGATAGGGAAAAGAATTGAGTTCTGGAACTTCTCCTTTTCAGTGAGTGCCTGTGAATCCTCCTTCCACACCTCCTTTGCAAGCCTGAATACAGCCCATCCCTTGGGCCAGCCTGTGTACATGGTGGCATGGGTGATTATGGCCGCAATCTCCGATCTTGTCACCCCATGGGCCTTTGCATTCTGCAGGTGGTATGTCAGGGAAGAATCGGTGATGCCTGATGCCATCAGTGACACCACAGTGATGATGCACTTGGTCTTGATGTCCAGTTCATCCTGGTTCCACA
>JAFXTY010000025.1 GCA_017535435.1 Spirochaetia bacterium
ATTATTCACTTTATGATATCTTTTCTGCATCCTTTTGTTGATGGAAATGGAAGAACCGCACGCTCTCTTTTTTATTGGTATATGCTTAAGAAAGGATATTGGATGACGGAATTTCTTTCCATATCTAGAATTATTTATAAGAAAAAAGGGCAGTACGAAAAAGCCTTTTTGTATACAGAACATGATGATTTTGATTTGGGCTATTTTATCCAGTATAATATGAATGTCCTGAAAGAGGCTTTTGAAGAGCTTAAAATTTATCTTGATAGAAAGACTGCTGAAAATAATGCTCTTCTGAAATTTAAAAATATAAAAGGAATAAATGAGCGTCAAGCTCATATTCTTAAAATGATTCAGGAAAAGCCTGGTTCAGTATTTGAATGTAAGAATTTGATAAATGTATTGGGTGTTTCTATTAAAACAGTGCGTTCTGATCTGGAAGGATTAGTACAGATGGGATTTATGACCACAATTCCAATAAATCGAAGACTTGTTGGATATACAAAAAGTGAATCTTTTGAAAGAAAATTAGAGGGAATTAGTGGTAATTAGCGGAAATTCCCACTAATTTAGAATATGCCGGATATGGAGAAGTAAAGCATGGCAAATTACATTACCGAAGATGACATTGAACAGGCAATTCTTAACAAAATCAAAGAAGAACCATTCTGTTATGATGTTCTTCGGTGTGATGCTTCTCCTGATAAAAGAGAAGTGCTTCCAGATGGTACTGGCCGTTCCTCTAAGAAAGAGTGTGTGCTTCCAAGTGTTCTAAAAGACACATTAATACGGCTTAATCCTAATATTCCAAAAGAAAAGCTTGAATCTATCACAAAAAATCTTTGCCGTGATTTTACTGGTACAGATATTACTTCTACGAACTATCAAAACTACAACAAGATACGCAATGGCATTAAGGTTACTGTGAATCGGGATGGCAAAGAAGATTTTGATTTTGTAAAACTTATTGATTTTGAGCATCCTGAGAACAATACATTTACTGCTGTCTCTCAGATGTGGATTCAGGGCATGGTTTATTGGAGAAGGCCTGATATCATTATCTTTATTAATGGTCTACCACTAGTTTTTATTGAGCTTAAGAACAGTATTGTTAAGGTTCAGGAAGCCTATAACAAGAACTTGAAAGACTATCTTAAAGATATACCAAATCTGTTTGCTTTCAATCAGATCTGCGTCCTCTCTAATGGTATAGAAACAAGAATTGGGGCCTTCAATGCTAAGTATGAATACTTCTTTGAATGGCTTAAAGTAAACTCCGAGAAGGAAATACTCAACCGAAAAGCTATTGCTGCAAACAACAGTTCTGTACAGTATTTTATTAATGGTCTTTTAGATAAAAAGCGCCTGATTGACTATATAGAGAACTTTATCCTGTTTGAGAATCAGTCAATTAAGATTATTGCCAAGAACCACCAGTATCTTGGTGTCAACAACCTTATGGAATCTGTCAGAAACCGCAAAGAGCTTAATGGAAAGCTGGGTGTGTTCTGGCATACCCAGGGCTCTGGTAAGTCCTATTCTATGGTCATGTTTGCCCGGAAGGTAATGCGTAAGATTCCTGGAAATTTTACTTTTCTTGTTATTACAGACCGTGACGACCTTGATACTCAGATACATAAGAACTTTGTCCGAACCGAGGTTATCGGGATCAAAGAAGAATGTCAGCCCAAGAGCGGAAAACAGCTGCAGGAGTATCTTAAGTCCAATAAACCGTTCATTTTTACCCTTATCCACAAGTTCAGATACGACAAAGGCAAGAAATATCCAGTTCTCTCAACCCGCGATGACATAATCGTACTGGTAGACGAGGCCCATCGGACACAATATAAAGATCTGGCCGAGAATATGCGTACAGCACTGCCGAATGCCAATTATATTGCATTTACAGGTACTCCTTTGCTAGGAACAAGGCGTCTTACAAACCAGTGGTTTGGTAATTACGTGTCAGAATACAACTTCGCCCAGTCGGTGGAAGATGGTTCCACTGTACCTCTGTTCTATTCCCGCCGTGTACCCGAAGTATGGCTGCAGAATGATTTCCTTGATGATGACATTATTGATATTATTGAGAGTGAGAACCTTAACGAGGACGAACAGAGGCTTCTGGAAAACTCTTCCTCCAGGATTCTAGAGGTTATCAAGAGGGAAGACCGCCTTGATAAGATAGCCCGGGACATAGCATATCATTTCCCACGCCGTGGTTTCCAAGGGAAGGGAATGGTTGTATCTGTAGATAAGTTTACTGCTGTTAAGATGTACGACAAAGTCCAGCATTACTGGAATATAGAGCGTCAGAAGATAATGCAGGACCGCAACAAAGCGGCTACTAAGGAAGAACGTGATAAGCTGTCAGATATCCTTAATTATATGAATACTGTGGAAATGGCTGTGGTGGTTTCGGAAGAGGCTGATGAAGATGACAAGTTCAACCAGCAGGGCTTGGATATCTCGAAGCACAGGGCAAAAATGAATGCCATAACCCCAGATGGTAAGGATATTGAAGACAGATTCAAGGATCCTAATGATAAGCTACAGCTGGTATTTGTCTGCGCTATGTGGCTAACTGGCTTCGATGTTCCTAATCTTTCCACATTGTATCTTGATAAACCTATGAAAGGACATACTCTTATGCAGGCAATTGCAAGGGCTAACCGTGTTTATCCTGGTAAACCATGTGGTATCATCGTTGACTACGTCAATGTCTTCAAGTATATGCAGCGGGCTCTTACCGATTACGCAACTGGCGATGATGGAACAGTATTCCCTGCAAAGGATATCGATAAACTGATAGCATATATTGAGGAAACTATCATCGAGGCAGACTCTTTCCTCCTTTCTCTTGGCATAGATATAGGTAAGATAGCTGCCGAAAAATCGGTTCTAGACAGTCTGGAAAAGCTCAGACAGGCCTACGATACAATAATTGCTAAAGATGACAACAAAGAGAAGTTCAAGGTTATTCTTAACACTCTTATCATGCTCCATGATGCCTCAAAACCAGAGATTTTCGAGAAAGATTGGAGCAATACCAAATTCTCACCTCTGGTTTATCTGCACGGCTTAATTCAAAATACAATAGACGATGAAAAGGTGAATAAAGCCCGGCAGAAACTGGCTAAGGTACTGGACAGCAGTGTGACATCAAATACAGTCGGAGGAGATTCAGAGTCTTATATAGGCAGTTATTCTAAAGTCATAGATCTTTCAAAGCTTGATATTGATGAGCTCCGTAAAGAGATTAAGACTGCACAGTATAAAGCCATTGAGATTGATGATCTTAAGGAATATATAGAAAATGTCCTTAATGCTATGATCAAAAAGAACACCACAAGAAGCAATTTTGCCCAGAGATACCGTAATATCATAGACAAATACAATGCCGGTGGCTCTGAGAATGAGGATTACTTCGAGCAGCTTCTTGAGCTTATAAAAGGACTTAAAGAAGAGGAAGACAGGGCCAATATAGAAGGTCTTTCCGAGGAAGAACTTGAGCTTTATGACCTTCTTATAGAAGGAAAGAAGCTTACAAAGGCAGAAGAACAGAAGGTTAAGCTTGCGGCCAAGAACCTTTATAAAAAGCTGTCAGAAAACAGAAATAAGCTGCTGGTAGTGGATTGGTATAAGGATGAGCAACCAAGAGAAAAAGTAAAGGATGCTATAGCTACTTCTTTGGATGCCGATTTGCCGGATTGTTACGATAAGCCTACGTTCCAGGCCAAAATCAATCTGCTGTTCAATCACTTCATCGATATGGCAGTGCAGGGCTTTGGCTGGATTACCGGGTCATTAGCTTAAATAAACAGGTCTGTTATTACATAAGGCATCAACCCTTGTCTCAATTTTTGAGGTCACAAATTGCGACCTCCAAATTTTATGTTTATTTGTGTCTGGTTATGTGTTATACTCAGAAAAGAGAGGTGCTTATGCCGATTGATAAATCAAAAATCACTATAGAGATGATTGAGAAAGCAAAGAAGTGCGAGACTGCCGACGAGCTGATTGCTCTTGCCAAAGCAGCAGGAACCGAGATTACAAAGGCAGAGGCAGAGGCCTACCTGGCAGAGCTTTCAAATTTTGAGCTTGACAGCAAGGCGCTGGATAAGGTGGCTGGTGGAAAAGAGGGTATATGTTATATGGAAGATTGCCCTAAACATACAATGTAATGCTTTATAGACTGAATAAGGAGGTAGAAACTATGCCAATTGATAAATCAAAAATTACCAGGGAAATGATCGAGAGGGCCAAGCAGTGCGAGACTGCCGAGGATCTGATTGCTCTTGCCAAGACAGCAGGCTTCGATATCACCAAGGAAGAGGCTGAGTCATACCTTGACGAGCTTGGGGATTTTGAGCTTGACAGCAAGGCTTTGGACAAGGTGGCAGGCGGCGACTGTTATGCTGAATGTAATAAAGACACATGCCCCTTATTTGGCATATAAACCTGATTTCTACAGGGGTGCTTATGCCGATTGATAAATGCAAGTATTATGACTTTTAAGCCTGATAAAGGAGGACAATATGAAATCAGTATACGAATTTATAAAGAAGTGCGGTGTATATTACCTGGCCACAGTGGAAGGGGACCAGCCAAGGGTGAGGCCTTTCGGCACCATCAATATATTCGAGGGAAAGCTCTATATCCAGACTGGGAAGGTAAAGCCTGTATCCAAGCAGATTGCTGCTGATCCGAAGGTGGAGCTCTCCTGCTTTGACGGCACTACATGGTTAAGGCTTTCCGGCACACTGGTCAACGACGACCGTCTTGAGCCAAAGGGGGACATGCTTGACCATTATCCTGAGCTCAAGGCTATGTATTCTGCCACCGATGACAACACCCAGGTGCTCTATTTCAAGGATGCCAAGGCTGTGTTCTCCACCTTCACAGCACCACCAAAAGTAGTAGAGTTCTAAACCAGTTTTGCAATATCCTGGCAGCAACGCTCTATCACATGCCGGACAGGAGGGAAAGTATCTATCTGCCTGATCATGTAGCTGATGATGCGCACACAGCCTAAAAGCTGGGCCTTTTGTGCTGTCTCCTCAAGTATTGCCTGGTCCTCGGTGCCCAGGTACAGCCTGAGGCTTTTATCCCAGATGTAGCTGGCAGTCTCCACAGAAATGCCCAGGAAGGCGGCAGCCTTGGGGTCTATGTCAGGGAACTCCTTGTAGGAGTTGTACAGGGTGGCCAGCTCGAAGATGTGGTCTCCTGTGCAGATTGTGTCCATATCTATGAGCATAGGCTCGCCGTCGCAGATCAGGAAGTTCTTCAGGTGGGTGTCGGCATGGAGCAGGCTTAGGCTGTCCGGCACATCATTTATAGCCTTTATTAGCTTTTCATATATCTCCTGGGAGAAATAATCTTTTATTCCTTGGGCCCAGGATAGTGTTTTTTCCTTCATGTCAGGCAGTTCCCCGGGCTTCATCTGGATTGAATGGATCTGCTTTATCAGAGCCACCGATTTTCCTATGAAGTCGTCCAGCTCCTTCTGGCCCCGGTTCACATATTCCGATGACATTTCTGCATTTATAAGCTCAAAGACAGCGCCGTACTGGTCTCCCACCATGACTATGTCGTAGGGGATGGCGGTGGGAACCCCTTTGACGAAGGCCTTCCGGGAAAGCTCCCGCTCCCTGTCCACAGTCTCCATTGCAGTCCCTTTGCTGTAGACCTTAACTATGGTGTCCGGTGCGATGCGGTATACTGCGCCATGGGCACCCCGTCCCAGCTCTTTGCATCCCTCTATGCTTATCTTCCTGAGGGCCTTCTGCACCTTGAGGATCTCCACAAAACCGGTCATGTCGAATATCTCGTAGACAGCGGGCTGGGCATTGATAACCTGCACATCCTTGTATTTCTGTGCCAGGCGGAGGAGGATACGAAGTCCTGCGCTGGATATGTATTCAAGCTTCTCTGCGTCAAGGACAATGGTGCCGGGCATCCCGCTGCCTATAGCCTGCAGTATCTCCTTTTCCCACTGGGCAGAGTTTGTGCTGTCTATATGGCCGGTAAGGGGGATGGTCTTTGTCATACAGTCCGTTCCAGAAGCTGGTAGAGCTTATCCTTGGTTAGCTGGTAATAGAGGGGCCTGCCGTGAGGACACCTTGGCATAGGCATTGCAAACACCTTCTTTATAAGGTCGATGGCCTTGTCGTAGTCTATGGCATCTCCCGCCTTGAAGGCCTTCTTGCAGGCGGCCCGGGCATAGAGCTCTGTCTTTATGTTCTCGAAGTCCCCGGTCTGGGTCACCAGCAGGTTCAGGACATCATTCTTGAGCTCGAAGAAGGAGGAGGGCATGGCATCTATGTAGAGCTGGCCGGTCTCATCCTTCTTTATGATGATTCCTATCTCCGCATACTTGTCCAGCTGCTTCTCTATAAGATCCTTCACCTGGCTCTCGCACTCGATGTTGTATGGGATCAGGAGCTGATGCACCTCGGGTCTGCTGCTTAGGAACAGGTCGAAATAGAACCGCTCCTGGCTTGCATGCTGGTCTATGATGTATAGGGAATCCTCCCGCTCGCAGAGGAGGAAGCTGTCGAAAATCTGTCCCAGATAGCGGAAATCCCCCTTGTATTCAGGGCTTGGCTGGAAGCTGACCACATCGGGCTTGTCCTTTAAGAGGTTTGAGAAACTGCGGCCTGCCGGTGCTGCTGGTTTGGAAGAGGGTGCGGCAGGGGAGAAAGTCATCTGGGTCTTCTCGGGACCGAACAGGGTTTTGTAGGGCTGTGCAGTTTCTGCCGGCTTCTTTATGCCGGTGTTTATCTCTTCGTCCTTAGGATAGAGGGCATCTGTGCTGCCTGCCGGCTTCTGGAGCTCTCCCATGTGCTGCTTAAGGGCCTCCACCACAGTGCGGTGTATCATAGGCAGGTTGTTTATCTTGACCTCCCGCTTCGCTGGATGGATATTGAAGTCCACCAGTGAGGGATCTATCTGTATGAAAAGAAATGCGGCAGGGTAGGTTCCACCTGGGAAATAGGCCGAAAGGCCGTAGCACACTGCCTGCACCAGGGCAAACTCCTGTATAGGCCTTGAGTTCACATATATATGGATATCACGGCGGTCCCGGCGGACAACCTCCACCCCTGGGAAAAGGATGGTGACAGAATAGCCCTCGCACTTGGCCTCCACCTGATGATACAGCTTCTCGGGGGCCAGGGAGGGGTATGCATCGGCAATTCTTTTCTTAAGGCTTCCTGCAGGGAGGAAGGATGTGAGCTTGCCCTCCAGGAACAGCTTGAAGGTTATGTTCGGGAAAGCCAGGGCCTTCTCGTAGAACACAGTGCGGCTTGCTGATGTCTCTGCCGCCGGGCTCTTCAGAAACTTCCGCCGGGCAGGGAGGTAGCAGAAAAGCTCCTTAACGCTTACTACAGTACCCTTGTTTGCCTTCACAGCCCCCAGATCGGTGACCTTGCCACCGTCTATGGAGATGCCGTAGCCTATCTCGCCGTTCTCTGATGTTATTATCTCAAGCTTGGCAGAGGCTGCAATGCTGGCAAGAGCCTCCCCCCGGAAGCCCATGGTCATTATGTTGAAAAGGTCATCGGCAGAGGAGAGCTTGGATGTGGAGTGGGGAAGAAAGCAGATATCCAGGTCCTCCTTGGACATGCCGCAGCCATTGTCTATGACACGTATCTCCTTGATTCCGCCTCCTGTCAGGTATACAGAAATCTCGGTGGCTCCCGCATCAATGGCATTGTCCAGAAGCTCCCTCACCACACTGGATGTGCGGTCTATAACCTCGCCGGCAGCAATCTTGGATGCTGTCACCTTGTCAAGAACATGGATCCGTCTTTCTTCACTCATATCTACAGTTTAACCGATACTGGACAAATTTCAACCCTTTAATATAATTAAGGATGACCAAAGGGAGATGATTATGGGACTTAATGAGACTCCATCCGGAGAAAGGCTCCACATAGCGCTGTTCGGCAGAAGAAATGCCGGAAAATCAAGCCTTATAAACACAATAACAGGCCAGGACCTGGCTGTGGTGTCAGATATAAAGGGAACAACAACCGACCCTGTGTCAAAGGCTATGGAGCTGCTGCCCCTGGGCCCTGTGGTGATGATTGATACTCCGGGCCTGGATGATGCGGGCACCCTGGGTGACCTGCGGGTCAAGAAGGCCTATCAGGTGCTGAACAAGGCCGACATCGCCCTTCTGGTGGTGGATGCCGCAGAGGGCTTCCAGCCCGAGGACCAGCTGATTCTGGACCGGATCAAGGCAAAATCCATTCCATATATCATTGTCTACAACAAGTGCGACTTGCTGTCAGAGCCTGGGAAAGGGGATGATCACACCATCTATGTAAGCTCCACTGCAAAGACAAATATCCAGGAGCTGAAGGAGATGATTGCCCATTCTGTAAAGCCTGAAGGGGAAGGAAAGCGGGTAGTGGGGGATCTTATTAAGCAAGATGATGTGATTGTGCTGGTGGTCCCGGTGGACAAGGCTGCCCCGAAGGGAAGGCTTATTCTGCCCCAGCAGCAGACTATACGGGATATCCTGGATACCCAGGCCACCGCAGTGGTATGCCAGAACACCACCCTGGCCGCCACCCTTAAGACACTGAACAAAAAGCCTGCCATGGTCATAACCGACAGCCAGGTCTTCGGCGAAGTCTCAAAGATTGTTCCCGCTGACATCCCCCTGACATCCTTCTCCATCCTCTTTGCCCGGTATAAGGGTAATCTGAAGCTGGCTGTGGAGGGGGTGGCGGCCCTCAAGTCCCTTGAGGAGGGGGACACAGTCCTTATATCCGAGGGCTGCACCCACCACCGGCAGTGCGGAGACATAGGCTCTGTCAAGATTCCACGGTGGATTGCCCAGAACACAGGAAAGAAGATAAATATAGAGCTCTCAAGCGGCACCGAGTTCCCTGCAGACCTGTCAAAGTACAAGCTTGTGGTCCACTGCGGTGGCTGCATGCTTAACGAGAGGGAGATGAAGTACAGGCTCCGCTGTGCCCAGGACGAGGGTGTCCCTATAACCAATTATGGCATCCTGATCGCCTATGTGACAGGTATTCTGAAGCGGAGTGTGGCTCTTTTCCCAGATATTGCCGCTCTTCTGGATTAATAGCACTTTTCTTTGATTATAGCCTCGGGGTAATAGTGCTTCAGGATATCCCTGAAACCTATGCCGGACACAGCCATGCCTGCAGCCCCGGTCTGGTCCAGTCCCACGCCGTGCCCCCAGCCGCCCCCTATGAAGAGGAAGGTGTTGGGCAGTCCGTTCCTTGCCAGCTGATATTCACACACAAACATGGAGCTCTTTAGGCCTCCCAGCCTGGTCCTCATATCCCGGCTTCCGATAACGATTACACCCAGTGTACCCTGTACTGTGAGGCTGGTGACCCGTCCGCTTATGTCCCGGCTGTTCACCTGCACACCCTTTATGTAGCCTATGGTGTGGCCCGGATCCACTATCTCCTCAAGCTCCTCCCGGGAGTACTGGACGCACCAGCGGAAGGAGGGGTATGAGGCATGGGGCGGCAGATAGCAGTACATAGGGGGCGGGCTCTTTATGAACTGGGCCATCTGGGCCGAGCTGGGGGCACTTTTGTTGGCCTTTATCTTCTTGTCCGGAACTGCGGTCAGGAACCCCTGGCTCTTGCTCCCCCAGGCGGTGGCGGGGGATGAGGAATATCCCCCGCTATTGGTGCAGAACAGTGCATCAATAGGGCTGCCCAGCGGTGTGAACAGTGCTATGCCGAAGGTCTCGTCCACCGCGGCTGTGGTCTGGGGCTTTTCCCTGTTGTAACCGCGGTAGGCGGTGTTCACCCCTACATAGACATCGTACTCAGCCTTGGTGGAGGCCTGGGTTCTCAGGAGTATGTAGCTCCGGGCAGCCACCGCCTGGGCCTTCAGGGCTTCGTAATGCCACTGGTCGAACATCTCGGAAGGGATAACTCCATAGAGGTATTCCTCCAGATCAATATGGTTTATGAGCATAAGACCCTTGTCCCGTATGAGCACCTCTATGTCACCCCGGAAGGCGCTCCCCTCGGGCAGGCTGGAGACCCCTGATCTTGTCCTTATATCTGTAAGCTTGAGGATTCCATCCTTGTTGGAAATCCTGTAGGAAGAAGTTGTACCTTTTATAAGTTTAGTTTTATTATATACTAAAATTGCACCTTTTTCATAGCGTATATTGAAAATATCATTAGTTTTACTGTCTGTGACAGAGAAGGAAGTGATTTTCTCCACAAGGCATGCCCGGACAATCCGGCCCGATTTCTTACCCTTGAAGTTGGCTGGAAGCTTCTTCACCTGTTTGTTCTGAGGGGGTGAGAAATTCTTTTCTCCCCGGGCCAGGGTTGTGTAGTTTCCTCTTGCCACCTTATCAGCCTCTTCTTTTTTACCCAGCTGCTCCTTCACCCTTGCCAGTGCCGGCAGTGCAGCCTTGAAGGTGCGCTCCGAGGCCAGGGCCAGGTCGTAGTAGATCTCGGCCTTGATAAAGTCATCCTTCCGCTCGGCACAGCGCCCCGCCTGGTAATAGCAGGCAGCAGAGAACATGTTGTCCCCCTGATAGCTGGTGTAGATATCGATGGCCTTGGTCAGGTTCCCCATCTCCTCGTAGTACCGGCCTATGTAGAAATTAAGCTCCGCATCCGGATCCTTGAAGGGGAGAAGGCGCCCTGCATACTGGGTGTTGGCAGCCTTCACCGCTGCTATGAAGGCCAGTCTTTTAAGCTCCGGGTTCTTGTCCTTGAACTGGTTTGCCAGGTTTATGGCTTTCTCCGGATGTCCTGCCTGGAAATACTCCTGGATGGCCAGCTTGGCCTCGTCGGCAGTGATTCCGAAGGATTGGATTGCGGTGAAAAAGGCAAAAAGAAGCAGGAGGAGAGCTTTTTTCAGTTTCATCAGCACTTCCATTTATCTGCGTCTATCTTGCTCTTGATGCCTGCCACCTTGGTGAATATTCTGTCCAGCTTGTCAGCCTCTTCCCGGCACATCATGGCTCTGGAGAATATATCCCGGAAGAATCGCTGCATCTCCTCGGAGCCGTCTATCTTGAAGAAGCCTATGCTCCTGAAGTTCTCTATGAGATGGCTGCAGATCTCATCCATCCTCTGGCTTGAGAGGGGGGTGAAGTTCCGCTTGGGAAGCCGTTTTGCGCTGGCCCGGAACAGGTGGTAGCACATTATCTGAACTGCGTGGGACAGGTTTAAGGAAGGAAATTCATCGGAAGTGGGGATGGAGACCACTGCGTTGCACTCAGCCAGCTCGTCGTCGGTAAGGCCGTGCTCCTCGTTGCCGAACACTATGGCAACTTCCCCATCGGCCATCTGGCAGATGGAGTCGCACATCTCCTCCGGGAGGAATGTCCTGTATTTCCTCTTTTTACCGGCCCTTCGGCTGGTTCCCACCGACAGGGCTGTCCCTGCAAGGGCTTCCTTTAAAGTGGGGTAGAACTGGGCGTTCTGGTAGATATCGAAGGCGTGGACAGAGCGGAACTCTATTACGTGCTCGTCATATTCCTGTGGATCGGCTATTACAAGCTGATGGAGCCCCATGGTCTTCATGCTCCGGCACACAGCCCCTATGTTTCCGCTGTCGTCGGGGTGGACCAGCACTATTTTTGTCCTTTCCTTGATATCGCTCATATTAGAAAAAGTACACTAAAACAGCAGTTTTAGCAATGAGTCGGCACCCTTGACACACCAAAATATTATATATATAAAAATATTTAAGGTTTCATTTTGACGGGTAAATTTATTTGTGTCCTGGATGACACAGACTTGATACCAGAATTATGCGGTTATGGCGACCGCAATCTCAAAGCAATAGAGGAAAAGCTGCAGGTGCCGGTCTACTGCCGGGGCAACGAGATTCTGCTGGAGTCCGACGACAAGGCTAAGCAGGAGCTCTTCAGCCAGGTTATAGGTAAGATGCGCTCCTACGCCCAGAAAGGGATTTCCCCTGACCAGGACATGATAACAACCCTGTTCAACGAGGCCGAGGCAGGATCGGTGGAATCCCACACCGATTATTCCATCACTATAGCTGGCTCGAGCCGGAGGGTTTTCCCCCGGAACAAGAACCAGATGCGGCTTCTGGAGCTTTTCAGCACCAAGGACCTGGTGTTTGCTATAGGCCCTGCCGGAACCGGCAAGACTTATCTGGCTGTGGCCAAGGCATTGAGCGAGATAATGCAGAAGAAGTACCGCAAGCTGGTTATAACCAGGCCTGTGGTGGAGGCAGGGGAGAGCCTGGGGTTCCTGCCCGGGGATCTGGCCCAGAAGATAAGTCCATACCTGCGGCCCCTGTACGACGCAATGGAGAGCCTTCTCTCCTTCGAGGCTGTCACCAAGCTGGAGGAGGCGGGAGTCATAGAGGTGGCACCTCTTGCCTATATGAGGGGCCGGAGCCTTTCTGACTGCTATATAATCCTGGATGAGGCCCAGAACACCACCCGGGAGCAGATGAAGATGTTCCTTACCCGTATCGGCGAGCATTCCCGGGCAATTGTCACCGGCGACGTGACACAGATAGACCTTCCTAATAAATCGGCTTCCGGACTGGTGGAGGCTGCCAGAATACTTAAAGACATAGATGACATCGGTTTTTTGGAATTTTCTCCCGGTGACATCGTCAGAAACCGTCTGGTAAAGAAAATTATAGATGCCTATGAAAAAAATAAGTGATCTTTTGCGGTACATGACCAACATGGAGCATAAGGTTTTAAAGGCTGCTTTTCTTATCGCCCTTGCCCTGGACCTTCTGTTCATAGTTCTTCTGAGCCGCATGGAGACATTCTCTGACAGGTCCGGCCGGCTTCAGGCTGGAATGGTGGCAGAGAAGGACATTGTTGCCAACAAGGACATACAATACATTGACAGCAACGCCATGTCCAAGCTCAAGTACGACACCGAGAAGAAGATTCTACCTATCTTCAAGGTGGACAACAGCATCACAGCCAATGTGGTGGCTGCCTTCGGGGAGTTCTCCTCCACGCTCCAGACCTATTTCTCCGAGAATATGGATTATGATGCCTTCTTCAACTTAAGCGAGAAGCTCAAGGGGGATGGCTACACCATAAGTCCCGACTTCCTCTACGGCATGGGCAAGAGCCCTGCGGCCAACCAGATACTGGAGACCAGCCGGAAGGCCCTGGAGGACCTGATGACCTTAGGTGTCATGGAGAAGAGTGCCTCGGGCTACGACAAGAACCAGAACGCCGAGGTATGGCGCTGGCGGGAGAACCTGCGGGAGAAGGAGGACATATCCCTTACCGACCTTCTGACAGTTGACAAGATCCCGGACTTCGTCAAAAGCAGGTACAGCTCCCTGCTGGATAAGAATGACCTTCAGACTGTAGTCCTCTTTGTGCAGCAGTATGCCAAGGAGAACCTTTTCTTCGACTATAACGAGACAAACAGGAAGAAGGAGGCTCTGCTGGCCAACTTGGATCCTGTGTACAAGACTCTCATGCAGGGTGATGTGATTGTGAAGAAAGGCTTTGTCATCTCCGATTCCGACATGGAGAAGATAGATGCCCTCAAGCACAGCTCATCCACCATGAACTTCGGCGGAATCACTGGAACTGTCATATTCCTGCTCCTGCTGTTCGTGATGGGAGTGGTCATCATCCCTATAATCATGGATCAGAACAAGGGGAGAAAGTACAGCTACATGTTCTTCTTCCTGATCCTTATAGAGATTTTCTTCTTCCTGTTCCTTATCCTGGTGAAGACCCCGCCGCTCTTTGACAACATCATTGCGGCCCTTATAATCCCGTCGGCCATGTTCTCCATGCTGCTCTCCATTGTGTGCAGCGTCATGGCAGGGGTGGGATTTGCATTCTTCTCCTCCCTCATAGTGTTCCTGTTCGACATGAACAGCGCCCTGGCAGCCATTTTCGTGATTCTTTCCGGTCTTTCCGGTGCCCTGGTTGTCCATAATTACACCAAGAGGATCCAGCTTATCCGATCAGGTGTCTACCTGGGAATAATCAATATGTTCCTTATGCTGGCACTGCTCCTTGCTTCGGGACATTTCAACACCCACAGGCTCCTTATGGTGCTTTTTGCATTCTTCAACGGTATGGCCTGCAGCATCCTGTGTCTTGGAATCCTCCCTATAATCGAGCATGTCATGAACGTTCCCACCCAGTCCAGGCTGGCAGAGCTTTCTGACCTGAACACACCTATTCTCCAGAAGATGCTCCACATGGCCTCGGGAACCTTCAACCATTCGATTCTGGTGGGAAACCTGGCCGAGGCTGCCTGTATCGATATCAAGGCTAACGGACTTCTGGCAAGGGTGGGAGGCTACTACCACGATATCGGCAAGATTGACCAGGCCGACTTCTTCATCGAGAACCAGGAGACCTACAACAGGCACGACAACCTTTCCCCGAGCCTGTCGGTATCTATAATCAAGTCCCATGTGAAATACGGCGTGGAGAAGGCAAAGGAGCTTAATCTGCCGCCTGAGGTCATCGATATCATAGCCCATCACCACGGAAACGGCCTTATCTCTTATTTCTATGTGGAGGCCATGAAGCTTGAGGATAAGGCGCGGGTTACCCCCGAGGCCTATTCCTATTCCGACGGAAGGCCCAAGAGCAAGGAGGAGGCAGTGGTGCTTCTGGCCGATACTGTGGAGGCTGCTATCCGTGCCATGAAGAGCCCAACACTGGAGGGAATCCAGAACCGGGTGAACGAGATAATCAAGAGCAAGATAGATGCCGGACAGATTTCCGAGAGCGAGCTTACCTTCTACGACCTCAAGATTATAGAGAACTCCTTTGTGAACACCCTCAGGGGTATTCATCATGCAAGAATCCAATATCCGAAGCAGGAAGAGATAAATGAATTATCTTCAAATTCAAAATGAGAGCACAGTAAGGCTTAAGAAGACCCCTGTGAAGGAGTTCCTGCGCAAGGTGCTGGAAAAGCTGGGAAAGGACAAGTGGGAGGTTTCAATCCTCTTCTCAGGCGATGCCTTTATCCAGAAGCTCAACCGGGAGTACCGGGGCAAGGATGAGCCTACCGATGTCCTTTCCTTTGCCCAGGTGGACAGCAAGGAGACCTTCCCTGAGAAGGGGGACCGGTTCTATGCCGGCGACATAGTTGTTTCTATGGAGACCCTTGCCAAGAATGCCGATTATTTCGGAATAGGTGTGAACGATGAGCTTAAGAGGCTGCTGGTTCACGGAATACTGCATCTGAGCGGTATGGATCATGAGAATAACAATCCTGACCAGCCTATGCTGGTGCTGCAGGAGAAAATATTAAACCTATTTACTGGAGTGGTTTTGCTTTGAAACCTGGAAGTTTTTTTCACAATTTATTTAAAAAACGGAACGATGAGGCCGGCTATGACCGGGACCTGAATGTTGAAGAGCAGGAGATGATCAAGGGAGTGGTGGACCTGGCTGAGAAAGATGCCAAGGATATCATGGTTCCCCGTACCGATGTGGTGTTCATCCCCACAGATATGCCTCTGGAGGAGGTTCTGGACCTTATTGCCGAGTCCGGTTTCTCCCGGTTCCCTGTTTACGAGGAGACTATCGACAATGTTGTGGGTATCCTCTATGTCAAGGATCTGATGCGGGAGATGGTCAAGCAGAAGAATGTGGCAGTCAAGGATATTTCGGTGAAGGACATTGTCCGCAAGCCATATTTTATCCCCGATTCCAAGAAGATAAACGCTCTTTTCCACGATTTCCGCAAGAAGAGGGTACATATTGCCATAGCTGTTGATGAATACGGCGGAGTTGCAGGTATAATCTGTCTTGAGGATATCCTTGAGGAGATAGTAGGCGAGATTCAGGACGAATTTGACGAGGATGAGGTTGAGGATATTGTCCAGACCGGGCCCAGCACTTATCTGTGTGACACCCGTGTCAGCATCGATGACCTGAACGAGGAGCTCAAGATAAAGCTTCCTCACGAGGATTACGAGACCCTGGGCGGCTTTGTCTTCGACCTGTTTGACAAGATTCCTGTCAAGTTCGAGAAGAAAGAGTATGAGGGGATGACCTTTGTCATCCAGGACGTGGAAGGAAATAGAATTAAATCTGTAAAAATTGAGTTGAATAAATGTTAAGACAAGTTGCAGCATTTTCTCCCGGACATCTGACCGGTTTATTCTACATGCAGGACACCAACAAGGATCCGCTGCTGGCGGGCTCCCTGGGGGCAGGCTTCTCCATCTTGAAGGGAGTCACCACCACCATCGAGGTGAAGAAAAGCTTTGATGAGTGTTCTGTCACCATAAATGACAAGCATAACGATGCTCCTGTAAGCCATCTGGTGAGGGAACTTTTCTTCAAGGAGCTCGGTGAGAAGCCGATTCCTATCGATATCAAGCACACTATAGAGACCCCTGAGGGGGCAGGCTTCGGAACCAGCGGTGGCGGTGCCCTGAGCCTGGTACTGGCCCTCAACCACCTGTACGGTGAGCCTTTCAATACAATAAAGGCGGCCCAGATTGCCCATGTGGCAGAGGTGCGCTGCAAGACAGGACTGGGAACTGTAATGGGGGAGAGCTTCGGAGGCTTCCGTATCCTAACCCAGCCGGGTGCCCCTGGTATCGGTGCCACAATATCCATACCCTATGATAAGGATTTATACGCTTTATGTGTCATGTTCGGGCCCCTTTCCACTAAATCAGCCCTTTCGGACCCTGATATCCGGGCCAGGATCATGAAGGCAGGGGAGAAGTACCACAGTCTTCTGTGCAAGACACCGGATATCCCCTCATTCCTTAAGTATTCAAGGATGTTTGCCGAGGAGACTGCCCTCTATTCAGATAAGGTGAGAGCCGCACTGGACACATTCACTGCTGCTGGAATAAACGCCAGCATGCCTATGTTCGGCGAGGGCATATTCTCCATACTGCATAAGCATGAGCTGCCGGAGGTAATAAAGGTGGCTCAGGATTTCTGTGCCGGTTATCCTGCCGGCTCTGTGGAAGTAATGGTATCCAGCATCGCAAAGCGGGGTGCCGGAATTGTAAGCGAGGACTGAGGAGGAAAGCATGGCATACGGAATCCATCCTTCTTTTGATATTATCGGATCCTGCGGCAGGGAACTGGCGGGAAAGCGCATTGTGCTGTGCATAACCGGCAGCGTGGCCTGCGTCCGGTCCAGCGAGGTGGCAAGGCTTCTAATGAGGCATGGGGCCACAGTATATCCTGTAATGACCCAGAGCGCCTGCCAGCTTATAGGTCCTGATCTGATAGAATGGGCCTGCGGCTATAAGCCTGTCACCACCCTGACCGGGGCGGTGGAGCATGTGGCACTGGCCGGCAATGTGGCAGACAAGGCCGACCTTATACTGGTCTGTCCCTCCACAGCCAACACAATCGGCAAGATAGCAGGGGGCATAGACGACACACCAGTCACCACTGTGGTGACCACAGCTCTTGGGGAGAAGATTCCTGTTGTAGTTGTGCCTGCCATGCACGAGCCTATGTACCGCCATCCTTTTGTGCTGGAGAACATAAAGAAGCTTCAGAACGCCGGGATCACAGTTATGATGCCCCGGATTGAGGAAGGGAAGGCCAAGATACCAGAGAATGGAGATATCTATCAGACTGTCTGCTCAGTCCTTGCCCAAAAGGCTCTCCTGAAAGGAAAGAAAATACTTATAACCGCAGGAAGAACTGTGGAATACATCGACCCAGTCCGGGTGATAACCAACAACAGCTCCGGCAAGATGGGCTTTGCCATTGCCCAGGCTGCCAAGGATATGGGGGCTGATGTCACTGTTGTCTATGGAAAGGGGACTGTGGAGCCTGATGGCCGGTTCAATGTGATCCGTGTCAACACTGCCGATGATATGAAGGAAGCTGTTGAGAAGGAGCTTGCATCCGGCAATTATGATATGATGTTCGCTTCCTCTGCCGTTGGGGACTGGAAGCCGGAGTCCATGAGCCGTGAGAAGATATCAACACGGAAGAACAAGAAGCTTGTGCTTACCCTGGTGCCTACAGTGAAGATCATCGATGGAATAAAGAAGAAGTTCCCCAAGGTGTTCCTGGTTGCATTCCGGGCCCTCCACGACTTAAGCGAGAAGGAACTGCTTTCCGACGGCAAGCAGCGGATGAAGATTGCAGATGCCGACATGATTGCTGTAAATGATGTGTCAAAGCCGGGACAGGGTTTCGAGACAGATACAAATGCTATGCTGGCTGTGACAAAGGATGGAAAGGTGACAAAGCTGGACTTCGCATCCAAATACGAGATTGCAGGAAGGCTGCTTACAATAGCCGAGGAGAAGATATGCAGGCGCAGATAATAAACGGACTTGAGATCCGCAAGGCTATACTTGAGGAGATAAAGGCAGAGACCGCAGAATATAAGGCAAAGACAGGGAAGGTGCCTGGTCTTGTGACTATACTGGTGGGGGAGAACCCTGCCTCTGTCTCTTATGTGACACTTAAGGTTAAGACAGCCCTGGAGATGGGCTTCAACGAGGTTCAGGTGAACCTGCCTGAAAGCTGCAGCGAGAAAGAGCTGCTGGATACAGTGGAAAAATACAACAGGGATGACTCTATACACGGCATCCTGGTCCAGCTGCCACTGCCGAAGCACATAGACGAGAACAAGGTAATCTACGCAATAGACCCGGACAAAGATGTGGACGGTTTCCACCCGGTCAATATAGGACGGCTCCTTTTAGGGGGCAAGCATACAAAGTTCCCTCCATGCACTCCGGCAGGCATTGTGGAGATGCTGGCCCGCACCGGCGTGGGGACCGAAGGGAAGGAAGTGGTAATTGTTGGCCGCTCCAACCTGGTGGGCAAACCTTTGGCCAATATGCTGTGCGCCAAGGGAAAGAATGCCAATGCCACTGTTACCATATGCCATACAGGAACCAAGGATCTGGCCTCCCACTGCCGGCGGGCCGACATACTGGTGGCAGCTGCAGGATGCCCCGGCCTTATCAGGCCGGAATGGGTTAAGCCTGGTGCCTGCGTCATCGATGTCGGTGTCAACCGTGTGGGGGAGAAGATAAGCGAGAAGACAGGGAAGAAGGTGGCAATCCTCAAGGGAGACACCGACTTCGATGCACTTCTGCCCATCGCCGGCTACATTACACCTGTTCCGGGTGGAGTGGGTCCTATGACCATAGCCATGCTTATGAAGAACACACTTAACGCATTTAAATACACACTGGAGAAATGAAAATGGAATCAAAAGAAATCAGCGCAACCTACGAAGCTGCCCTTGAAAGAAGTAAGAAAATTGAAGCTGATATCCAGCTCCACCCGGAGCGATATAGAGTTCTCACCGGCGACCGTCCTACCGGACGGCTCCACATAGGCCACTACTTCGGCTCTCTCCAGAACCGGGTGCGCC
>JAFXTY010000026.1 GCA_017535435.1 Spirochaetia bacterium
TCCATTGAGAAACGGCTGAATGTTGTCATATTGAACACCGATATCCCCGATTCATCCTCATACAGGAGCATGTTGCCCGAGAAGGCCAGGAAAGGAATGCGCCGCACATCATCTGGAAGATTGACCCTATGGAACAGATTCCAGTTTTCCTGTCTCTTCTGATAGACAAATAGAGTCCTTGGGTGCAACCCTGCTATCACAGAAAGATATCTGCCGTCATCCGAGGCAGCCACTGCATAGACTGTCTTATATTGGCCAGAAGCCCTGTTTTCAAGGGGCTTGCCGTTAACAAGAATTGTACCATCCAGAAATCCTGACACAGAGAAATCTTCTTTAGAAAAATAACAGGTTCTTATCATTCCGGTGGGCTGGAGAGCGGCTGAATAGGCCTTGGAAACCGGGATTTTGGCTTCAGGGGAATCTGACGCAGGGACAAAATGCCAGTCTGAACCACCTCTGAATGGGAAAAGAAATGAAAAGAGAAGAAAAAAGAGAGGAATTATAAGAAAAAATTTCTTTTCCATATATCAATTTTATAATACAGATACTATACTGTCAATGAAGGAAGATGCTATGAATAACAAGGAAAAACTGATATCCGCCGCTGCAGAGGCTGCTTTGAAAGCCTATGCCCCATACTCAAGGTTCCGGGTGGGTGCCGCAGTTCTGGCTGATGATGGAACTATATATACAGGAGTGAATGTAGAGAACCGCTCTTACGGCCTTACAATATGTGCCGAGCGGAACGCCATAGCTCATGCAGTATCTATGGGGATGAAGGCTGTTAAAGCTGTGGCAATCTATTCCCCAGACTCAAAGGAACCGCTGCCACCCTGCGGAGCCTGCCGCCAGGTTATAACAGAATTCTCTGCCCCAGATGCAGTTGTGATATGCTGCGGCAGCAATGAAAATGCAGTGGAGATACCGGTATCAGAGCTGTATCCAATGGATTCGCTGCACAATCTGAAAAAATTTTAAATATTTATGTAACTGTACCAAAGGAGACTTGTTTACTAAG
This sequence comes from Spirochaetia bacterium, assembly GCA_017535435.1. Lineage (GTDB taxonomy): Bacteria > Spirochaetota > Spirochaetia > CADAEX01 > CADAEX01 > CADAEX01. The sequence goes on from JAFXTY010000026.1 coordinate 1,019, forward strand.
TACAAAGCGATAAAAAACTAAAAAGTTTTCTTCCAAATAATTCAAAGTTAACCTGCTGGTTCCCTCTCCTTTCCCAGCAGGTTTCTTTTTTTACAAAGAAACAAAAAAAATGTAACTTAAAAACACTTGGATGGTTTAGTTTATGAAAGATGAGAAATCTTTTCATAAACCTCCTTTTATGTGTATCCTGCCGGTCCTATTTTCCCCGTCTAAAACCGGCAGGATTTTTTTTGCTTACTAAATTTGCAGGGTTTTAAATCAGAAGAAAGAAAAATAGCTTTTAAGAACCTGATTATCGGACTTCTGGATATCAAGGGCCGCCTTGGCCAGCTCCTTGCCCAGCTGCACCCCTTCCTGGTCGTAGGAGTTTATATTCCACAGGAAGCCAAGGAACATAACCTTGTTCTCAAAGTGGGCAAACAGAGAACCTAAGTTCTCCGGAGTAAGCCTGTCGCCATAGAGCAGCGATGAGGTCCTGTTACCCGGGAAGCACTTGTTTATATCATTGCTGGGGCGGCCTTCTGCAAAGGCAGTGATCTGGGCCGCCAGATTGGCATTCAGCTTGGTCTGTGAGCTTGAGCCATTGTACTGAACATCAAAGCCCAGCTGACTATGCTTGAAGCCGATGAACTCCACCGGCATCTCACCATTACCCTGGTGAAGCTGCTGGAAGAAGGAGTGCTGGCAGTCGGTTCCCACCGATGCAAATATTACCGGACAGGTGGCATAGGGTGCAGGTTTCCCGTTGCTCTCCATACACAGCTGCTGCAGATGCAGCGTGAAAGGGGCCAGGGCGGCGGAATATGGAATCACAGCCTCTACCGGGATGTGCCTGATATTGACATCTATCACCTCAAGGAGCGCATCCATAAGGGCTGCATTCTCTCCCACCTTCTCATTCAATGCCAAGTTATCGCTGCAGCGGGCTCCTGACAGGAACTGCTCAAATATATCCTTTCCAAAGGCTGCAGAGACGAGAACTCCGGCACAGGCGCTGGTGGATGAGAACCGGCCTCCTACGAAATCATCAATATGGAAGACAGCCAGGAACTGTTTTTCCTCATCCAGAGGGGAACCGGCAGCTGTCACAGTCACAGTCTGCTTATCCAGATCCACCGAAGGGCATTTTTTCTCAAGATATTTTTTTACAAAAGCATAGTTGGTAAGGGTCTCAAGGGTTGTGCCACTCTTTGTAACCAGAATGAACAATGTGGTTTCAGGATTGATCCGGGAAAGAACAGCAGAAGGCTCGTCCGGGTCGATGTTGGAGATGAATTCGGCCTTAAGGACCGGAGAAACCCCTTCTGCGATGCACCAGTTCAACAGCCCCTGATATACGGCCTTGGGACCAAGCCCCGAGCCGCCGATTCCTATCTGAACCAAAGTATCATAAACCTTGCCGGTGCTGCTCTTCAGAGCTCCGGATCTGATCTTTTCAGAAAAGGCATAGAACTTCTCTTTCTCCCTGGCATAGAATGTATCCGGCTTTCCGGAACGGCACAGATGGTGCAGCACAGCCCTGTTCTCTCCTTTGTTGGCTATGCCGCCGGCAAGGAGATCCCTGTACTTGGCTATGCACTCCTGCTCGTCAGCCAGGTCCTGGCAGAGTTCCATCAGCCCTTGTGTGATCCCCTTTCCCGCATAGCTGAATAAGAGATTCTTTCCGGCAGGTGCAATATACTTTTCAACTGCCTCGGTGGTGAGGAGCTTCTTGAGCTCAGGCTTGTCCTTGCAATAGGCGCACAGTTTCCTGTAGGCTTCTGTTTCTGTCAGGTCAAAATAATTCATCTCTGATAGACTTAATTCCTTTTACTAATATATAATATGTTTATCGGAGCTTTTGTCAAATTGCATAAGAAGCACTTCATCTACTACATTCTGATCCTCGTAACTATTCTTTTCTGGAGCTCCACATTTGTCTCCACCAAAGTGCTCTTAAGAGACTTCAAGCCTATAGACCTCTTTGTCTACCGGTTTATACTGGCATACCTTCTGACTATCCCCTTCTATCCCCACTTCCATAAGCCGGAATCTCTGAAGACCGAGCTTTTGGAGGTGGCTTTGGGAATCACAGGCGGCTCCCTCTACTTTCTGGGCGAGTCCTATGCCATAATGTACTCCACCCCTTCGAATGTAGCCATCATAGTGGCGACAGCACCTCTGGCCACCATATTTCTGGCCAGCCGCTTCCTTAAGAGCGAGCGGATAACCAGGCAGATAGTATTGGGAGGACTCATTGCCTTAGCTGGTGTATTGATGGTGGTATACAACGGCATCGCCATGCCCTATATCCAGCCTGTCAGCTGCCTTCTGGCCCTGATTTCGGTGGTATCCTGGGGTTTCTACTCCATCATCCTCAAGCTTATAGACAGCAGATACCCTACTGCATATATAACACGCAAAACCTTTTTCTGGGCTGTGGTGACAATTCTGCCCCTCTACTTTGCCACCAAGGCTCCCTTTGAGCCAAAGCTGTTCCTGAAGCCTGAAAATGCCTTCAACCTTCTTATGCTGGCTTTCTTTGCATCCACCATGGCATACGCAATCTGGGGCAAGGCTACATTGGTCCTGGGGGCAGCAAAGACCAACAACTTCATCTATATGATACCCCTTTTCACCTTGATAGAGTCCTCTATCATACTGGGAGAACCCTTCAGCATCTACGCTGTGCTGGGTGCAGTCCTTATCTTGAGCGGTGTAGTCATAGCAGAACTGGCCCGCAGCACAAAATAAATATTATTAAATTAATATCTTGTTTTTTCCGTATAAAACCATTACAATAAGTCCAAACGCTATAAGAGGCAATAAGGAATATGACTTTCAAAGAGATTGTTGAGCATATCAGCTGCGAGATAATAAATAAAGGCAATGATTTTGATACAGCTGTTATTGAGAATGTTTCTGCCGGAGACATGATGAGTGAGGTTCTGGTGGGAGATGAAGATAACAGAATATTGGTTACAGCCCTTACAACCGACCAGGTGGTGCGGACTGCCGACATTGTGGAAGCCCGCGGAGTAATCCTTATCAATGGCAAGCGCCCCCAGACTTCAATGAAGACTCTGGCAGAGGAATCAGGGCTGACTCTTATTTCCACCAAGAACAATATGTTTACTACCTGCATCGAATTGGGGAAATTGCTTGGGAAGTGTGAATAATCTTCTTTTTGTAAACGATTCTCACGAAGTTATTCTTGAGAGCATCTATACCGTCCGGGTAAAGGAGGCCATGAATCCGAACCCCATGAGGGTTGCCCCAGACGATACTATGCGGACTGCCAAGAACATCATGAAGGAAAACGGCCTTACGGGCCTTCCTGTGGTGGATGGAAACAGACTGGCAGGAATCCTGAGCCTCTATGACATAATGGCCTGCTATGACAACGGCAACCTGGATGATCAGGTGAACAAGTACATGTCCAGGGATGTGATCCTTCTGGAGGAGGATATGCCTATATCCTTCGCCATCAACTATTTCAACAAGTTCAAATTCAGACGGTTCCCCGTCATCAACAAGAATAAAGAGCTCACCGGCATGATCACCGCCCGTGACCTTACTGCCGCAATGCTGAACAACATAAACAAACAGCTGCAGAAGTATGACAAGCTGAATATGCGCCTGAGCGACCCAGATCCTTCTGACATAAGGCCGGACACTGTAATCTACCGGCAGTTCATAGTCCACAAATACGACTTCGAGAACGCAGGAAAGGTCACTTCAGAGATCAAGAAGATCCTTAAGGAACGGGGAATCAAGCAGAGCATCATACGCCGTGTCTCCATAGCGGCCTATGAGCTGGAGATAAACCTGGTTGTCCATTCCGACGGCGGTGTCCTTATATTCCAGCTTCTGCCGGATGCAATAATGATCAAGACCCAGGACAAGGGCCCCGGAATTCCAGACCTGGAGAAGGCTCTCACCGACGGTTTCTCCACAGCCAGCGAATGGATAAGGTCCCAGGGTTTCGGTGCAGGAATGGGCCTTCCGAATGTAAAGAGAGTCAGCAATGACTTCCAGATAGCTTCCGACGTCACAGGTACGGAAGTAAAAATTAAAATCAATTTAGGGAACGAAGAAGATGAAAGTAAGTGATTTAGAAGCACTGGGTTATACCAGAGAGACAAAGAAAGAGATGGAAGATTTTGAAATCAAGGCCGGATACACTGGCGACCTCTTGAGCGATGTCATGGCTAACGCCCCATCCGATTCCATCCTTATCACCATCCAGGCCCACAAGAACACTATCGCAGTGGCCACCCTTGCAGGAATCAGGGCTATCCTGGTCTGCAACAAGCGGGCTATCCCTTCCGACATGATCGAAGCTGCCAACGACAACGACGTAGCTCTCTTCAAGACAGCCGAGACACAGTTCGAGGCATCTGCAAAAGTTGCTGAGAAAATGAAGGGCTGATGCTGGTCAGAGCCGATTTCCATATTCATTCCTGCGTATCTCCATGCGCCTCGCTGGAGATGTCCCCTGCCGCCATTGCAGAAAAAGCAAAGGAGAAAGGGCTTGACCTGGTGGCCCTGACCGACCACAACACAGCCCTGAACTGCCCTGCCTTCAAGGCAAACTGCGATCAGCAGGGACTCTGGAGTCTCTACGGAATGGAGGTGACCTCCAGCGAGGAGGCACACTTGGTGTGCCTGTTTGAGGATGTGGATACAGCCCTTGAGTTCTCCGAATTCGTCTACAAATATATGCCTGACATTGAGAACAAACCGGAAGTGTTCGGCGACCAGGTCTATGTGGATGAGAACGAGGAGATCCTTGGGGAGGTGGAGAAATATCTGGGAAATGCCAGCGGTCTTTCCATAGATGATGTGCGGGAGGAGGTGTTCTTCCGCAACGGCCTTTTCATCCCGGCCCATGTGGACAAGCCTGTCTTTTCCATAGTATCACAGCTGGGATTCCTCCCCGATGCCGCATATACGGCCATCGAGGTCTTCAATCCTGTCAATGCAAAAGATTATGCAAAGTATCCGGTTATTTCCGACTCCGATGCCCATTACCTTGATGATGTGGCAAAGAAGCAGCTCTATATTGATGTGGAGGAGAAAAGCTTCGCAGCTTTACGGGACAGCCTTCAGAACAACAGAATAATATTAAAATAATTTAAATAAAAGGAGTTTTTAAATGCAGAGATTTACCAACCCAAGAGACATTTACCATGGTAAAGGAGCCCTTGAGGCCCTCAAGACACTGGAAGGAAAAAGAGCTATCATCTGCGTCGGCGGCGGAAGCATGAAGAAATTCGGTTTCCTGGACCGGGCACAGAAATATCTGGAAGAGGCTGGAATGAAGGTGACCCTTTTCGAGGGAATCGAGCCAGATCCATCAGTAGATACAGTAATGAAAGGTGCTGCAGTCATGCAGGAGTTCAAGCCTGACTGGATTGTGGCAATCGGCGGTGGCTCCCCTATTGATGCAGCAAAGGCAATGTGGATCAAATATGAATATCCAGAGACAACCTTCGAGGATATGTGCAAGGTATTCGGCCTGCCGAAGCTGCGCACCAAGGCTAAGTTCTGCGCTGTATCATCCACATCCGGAACAGCTACAGAAGTCACAGCATTCTCAATCATCACCGACTACCAGAAAGGTATCAAATACCCTATCGCAGATTTCCAGATCACCCCAGATGTGGCAATTGTAGACCCTGACCTGGCAGAGACTATGCCTAAGAAGCTGGTTGCCCATACTGGAATGGATGCTCTTACACACGCCATCGAGGCCTATGTATCCACAGTCCACAGCGACTTCACCGATGCACCTGCAATCCACGCCATCGAAATGATCCAGAGAGACCTGGTGGACTCCTACAATGGCGACATGAAGGCACGGGATAACATGCACAGCGCACAGTGTCTGGCTGGAATCGCATTCTCCTCCGGACTCCTCGGAATCGTACACTCCATGGCACACAAGACAGGAGCAGTATTCGCCGACCTGGGAGCACACATCATCCACGGTGCCGCAAATGCTATGTACCTGCCTAAGGTTATCGCATACAACGCAAAGAACCCTGAGGCAAAGAAGCGCTATGGTGTGATTGCAGACTATATGAAGCTGGGCGGAAAGAACGACGACGAGAAAGTTGCTGCCCTCATCAAATATATCAGAGGCTTCAACGATAAGCTGAACATTCCTCACTGCATCAAGAACTACGGCGCAGACAGCTATCCTGTTGAGCAGGGCTTTGTACCAGAGGATATTTTCCTCAAGAGACTTCCTGAGATTGCCAAGAACGCCATCCTGGATGCCTGCACCGGTTCCAACCCACGGCAGCCGAACCAGGCAGAGATGGAAAAGCTTCTCAAGTGCTGCTACTACGACACAGAAGTAGATTTCTGATATGGAACTGAGAGACAAGAAAGGGCTGACGGAGGAGGAATTCCTCCGTCAGTATAATTCTGACAAGTATCCAAAGCCCTCACTTACTGCAGACAATGTACTGTTTTCTTTAAGCGAAGAATATGGGCTTGAAGTGCTTTTAATCCAGAGGAAAGGACATCCATTCATGACCCGGTGGGCATTCCCCGGCGGCTTTGCTGACAAGGGGGAGACACTGGCCCAGACTGCATCCCGGGAGCTCCAGGAGGAGACAGGCCTTACAGGTGTCAGCTCTGCCCTTCTGGGGGTTTACAGCGCACCTGGACGGGATCCCCGGGGCTGGGTGGTATCCGCTGCCTACTACACCGTGGTGGATCGCAGCAAGCTTAAAGTGAAGGCTGGAGATGATGCCTCTGATGCAAGATGGTTTGCTGTCTCCTTCTCTGATAAGGGACTTGAGGCAGTGCAGAACAGCACCATGAAGCTGGAAAAAGACAAAAGGGGCTGTTTTCTTGCCTTTGACCACGATGCAATACTGCTGGATGGCTGCAGGGCTGTGGCAAACATTTTTCCAAAAATAAGTTGACACAAAGTCCCTATTTAATTAATATACAACCATCATTCCCCTGTAGCTCAGCCGGTAGAGCGGGTGGCTGTTAACCACTAGGTCGGCAGTTCGAGTCTGTCCGGGGGAGAAATAAGGCTGCAGCAATGCAGCCTTTTATTTTTATTTTCAAATTGGGGTGGGATTCCTAGGAATCTCTGAGATTATACCCTTTGACCTGATCCAGGTAATGCTGGCGTAGGAAAACCGTACCATCTCCACCCCTTTTCCGGAGGTAGTATGAAAAAATTACTGGTTTCAGTTTTGTGTCTCATCTGTGCAGCATCAGCATTTGCCGGCGCTTCCAAGGAAAAGGCTTCTGATGCACCTGTCCTGGTGGTGTATGCAACAGAATCCTTCCTGTCCGAATGGGGACCTGCCCCTGTTGTATTCCCTAAATTCGAGGAAAAGTACGGCATAAAGATTGAGCAGCGACAGGGTGGCAGTGCAGGCGAGATTGTCAATCTGGCAATAATGGAGAAAGGAAAAGCTGGTGCCGATATCATCATCGGTGTAGACAACAACCTTCTTTCCACTGTCCTCAAGAACGACCTGTTTGTCCCCTACAAGCCTGCAGGAATAGAGAAAGTGAAGGACAATCTTATCTTTGACAAGAGCTATCATGTCATCCCTTATGACTACAGATTCTTCTCTTTAGTATATGACAGCAACAGGATAAAGAATCCTCCCAAGAGTCTGGATGACCTTCTGGATCCCAAATATAAGAAATCCCTGATAGTGATGGATCCCCGGACCTCAAGCCCTGGCCTTGGTTTCCTTATGTGGACTGTAAAGTGCAAGGGAGAAGGCTACAAGGAGTACTGGAAGAAACTGATGCCGAACGTGCTCACTGTATCTGAGAGCTGGAGCTCCGGCTACGGTCTTTTCACCAGCGGCGAGGCTCCTATGGTCATGAGCTACACCACAAGCCCTGCCTACCATGTGGAATATGAGAAAGATGAGCATATAAAGACTGTTCTTTTCAACGAAGGCAACTATATGCAGACCGAAGGTATAGGAATTCTTAAGAATGCACCTCATATGGATGCAGCCAAGAAGTTCCTGGACTTTGTCCTGACCGAGGATTTCCAGAAGGAGCTGGCCCTGACAAACTGGATGTACCCAGTGATAGAGACTCCCCTTCCAGATTCATACAGGAGTGCTCCTGTCTCTGACAGACCGCTCCTGCTGACTGCTGAAGATATAGATAAAAATCTTGACAGCTGGCTTAATGGCTGGCTCGAGAGCACTTTGAATAAATGAGAAAGAACAGACTTCTGCTACTATTGCTGTTCATTGTCCCATTCCTGCTTCTGACCATATTTTTCTATGTGCCGATGATAACAGTATTTATCAATGGGTTTTCAAAGGAAGGACTTAAAGCAGTTCTGACCGACAACTACTGCAGGAGTATCTGTCTGTTCTCCCTTAAGCAGGGGGTTCTAAGCACCCTGCTCTCTGCCGCAATAGGCTTTCCTGGCGCATATATCCTGGCCAGGTACACATTCCGTGGAAAAGGCTTTCTCAAAGCCCTTATAACAGTGCCCTATGTGCTGCCCCCTATTGCGGCAGTGCTGGGCATAGTTCTTTTAATCGGCAACAACGGCATAATCAACAGGGCCCTCATGGCCCTGTCGGGCGCAGAACAGCCGCCACTGCACCTGCTCTACAGCCTGAAGGCCATACTCATAGCCCACACCTTCTACAACATCCCCTTTTTCATCCGTTTCGTATACCCGGTGTGGGAGAATATACCGGCATCCATGTACGAGGCAGGCAAAAGCCTGGGAGCAGGCAGGTGGCGGCTGTTCAGGACAGTAACCTGTCCCTGGCTGCTGTGTGCCATCATAGCAGCCTGCGCCCTCATCTTCGTACTCTGTTTCATGAGCTTCTCCATAGTATTGGTGCTGGGAGGCAATCCCCAGTACTCCACAATGGAGGTGGAGATATACAAGCTGGCAAGGACTACTTCAAACATAACAAAAGCCTGTGCCCTGGGTGGCCTTGAATCGCTGATATCACTCCTGTTCATATCCCTTTACACAGCCGCAGGGCATCAGCAGAGCAGTTATCCGCTCCCATCAGGAAAGCATGGAACTGTTCCTGCAAAGAAGCTATCTATGCATCATTTTCCGGCCCTTATCTACATAGTCTTCCTCTTAATCTATGTGGCCATGCCTATGGTGACAATAGCCCTCAACTCCTTCACAGGAAAAAGCGGATGGAACAAGGAGAACGGATTAACCCTCAAATGGTACAAGGCCTTTGCCCAGCCCAATATGTACAATCCTGTGTTCAATACCCTTTTCATAGCAATATTCACCGTGATATGCGCAATAGTGCTTTCCATAATCATTTCTGCTGTAATCTCACGGTGGCCCAAGGGATCATTTCTTATCCAGATCTTCTTCTTCGCCTCTTTAGGAATCTCCTCCATACTCCTCTCCCTTGGCTTTATGCTGACTATTTCGAACCTGGGCTTCAGGCCTAACGGGAAACTACTCCTTATCGCTGTGCACACAGCAGCAGTCCTCCCCTTCACCATAAAAGCCATATCCCTGTTCTACAGCAGGATAAACAGGAGGTGCATAGAGTGTGCCCAGAGCCTTGGAGCAAAGCAGCTGCGAATCCTATGGACTGTAAAACTGCCTATGATAAAGAATGGCATTTTCACTGCCGGAATCTTTGCATTTGCAGTATCAGCCGGCGAGGTGAACGGAGCCCTTATGCTGGCACCGGAGGGCTTTACAACCATGCCTGTGGCAATCTACCGTCTCATCGGAGCATACCGGTTCTACCAGGCCTGCGCCATGGGAACAGTGCTTCTTCTTATCTGCATAGCAGCCTTCTATGCCATTGACCGTCTTGGAGAGATAAACCTATGAAACTGAAACTTGAGAACATAAAAATGAGCTATCCCGGCAAGTTCACTCTTAATGCAGACCTGGAGCTGAACCAGGGCGAATTCCACACTTTCCTGGGCCCTTCCGGCTGCGGCAAGACCACTCTGCTCCGCATAATCGCAGGCTTCAACACCCCCGATTCCGGCCGCATCTACCTGGACGGGAAAGATATAACAGACCTTCCACCAGAGAAGCGCAATATCTCCATAGTATTCCAGGACTATGCCCTCTTCCCCAATATGAATGTGGAGAAGAATATAGGCTACGGCCCCGAGACCAGGCACTGGCCCAAAGATAAGATAAAGACCAGGACTAGCGAGCTTTTGGAGGCTGTAGAGCTGCCTGATTATGGCAAACGGAAGCCCGATACCCTCTCCGGAGGGGAGAAACAGCGGGTGGCACTGGCCCGGGCTATTGCAGTGAACCCTGATCTTCTGCTTCTGGACGAGCCCCTCAGCGCTGCCGACGAGAAGCTTAAAGGAGCCCTCAAGGCCCAGATTGTGGAGACTCACAGGAAGAACCACCTTACCACTATATATGTGACCCATGACCAGGAGGAGGCTATGACCCTCTCTGACCGGATATCGGTATTCCGCAAGGGAAACATAGAGTGCACCGGTACCCCTCAGGAGATCTATTTCCAGCCCAAGACCCTATACACAGCCAAGTTTATAGGCCAGTCCAACATCCTGAAGGGAAAAGTGCTGAACATCGGAGAGCTGGTGGAGGTAGAGTGCCAGAACCAGATCTTCAAGGTGCAGAACCGGTCATATCAATGTTCTGCAGGTGACATGGTGACACTGTTCTTCCGTCCTGAATGCTGCACTGCCTCACAAGGAAAGGAAGAGAATATACTCCTAGGGAAAACAGCAGAACGGACATTTTATGGAAGCCGTTACACCTGCTCTGTAAAGACAGCCTGCGGCATTATCAAGGTGTATGACACCTACCCCTTCCAGCTTCAGGGTGCCGACTGCCAGCTGGCTGTAAGACCAGAAAACATAATCCTTTTCCAGTAATGACAACTGGAAGAAACCGTGATATACTTATAAAAACGCAAAATAATCGGAGGAATATATGAAAATTTGGGCCCACAGAGGGTGCTGCTACACCTGGCCGGAGAATACACTGCAGTCTTTCGAGGCAGCCAGCAAGCTGCCTGTGACAGGAATAGAGCTTGATATACAGCTTACCAAAGACAGGAAGATGGTAGTCATACACGACGAGAAAGTGGACCGCACCACCAATGGCAAAGGCTGGGTAAAGGACTTCACCCTGGAGGAGATAAAAGCCCTCAAGATAGAGACCCACCCGGTGAACGGTGTTCCTCAGTACACCCAGGTTCCTACCATAGAAGAGGTGTTCACCCTTCTTAAGCCAGTCTGCTTAAGCAAAGGACTTCTGATCAATATAGAGCTCAAGACCAGCGAGGTGCGCTATGAGGGGATTGAGGATATGATAGTGGCCCTGGTGAAGGAATGGGGCCTGGACAAGTACATTGTTTACTCTTCCTTCAACCCTGACTCAATCGTGCTCATAAAGCAGAAATATCCCTATGTGAATGCAGGTATCCTGTATGATTCAGAAAAGCTGTGCCTGGAGTTCTCCCAGAAATACCCTGTGAACGCCCTGCACCCATACGTGGAGATGCTTGATGTTCCGAACATCAGGGAGAAAACTGATCTTCCTATCCGGGTATGGAACGAGGAGGAAATCTTCTATCCTGGCAAGGAGCCGTGCAAGCATTATGACTTCGGGAAGCTGGAGAAACTTGGGGTAACAGATATCTTCACCAATATTGCAGACTACTATTGCAGCGGAAAATAAGGCATAAATGGAAGTAATATTCTTAGGGACAGGTACATCCCACGGCATTCCGGTCATTGGCTGTGACTGCCCTGTCTGCACATCAGGCGACCCAAAGAACAACCGGACCAGATGCTCGGTCTATGTCCGGGCAGAAGGGGCTGACATCATCATAGACATGAGCCCTGAGTTCCGTATCCAGATGCTGCGGGAAAAGCTCTCTGCTGCCGACGCTGTATTAATAACCCACACCCATGCCGACCACCTGCACGGCCTGGATGATATCCGCCCTATGACCTTCAAGCGTCCTATGCCGGTCTATGGAAGCACTAAGGTGATCAGCATAATCCGCAAGAGGTTTGACTACATTTTCAACGTTACCCAGATGGGTGGCGGCAAGCCCCATATCCAGCTGAATCCTGTGGAGGGGCCATTCTATATCCCTACAAAAGACGGGGGAAAGCTTGAGGTAGTACCAGTTCCTATGCTTCATGGAAAGCTGGAGACCTTTGGATACCGGATTGGCGATTTTGCCTACCTTACGGACTGCAGCTACATCCCCAAATCCTCATTGCATCTTCTTAACGGCCTGAAGGTGATGGTGCTGGATGCGCTGCGGTATAAGGAGCACCCTACCCACCTGTCGGTGGAGAAAGCTATAGCCCTGGCCCAGAAGCTAGGAGCCGGGCGCACCTATTTTACCCACATGTGCCATGACATAGACCATGCCAAGCTGCTTTCAGAGCTGCCTGCAGGTATGGAGCCGGCCTACGACGGCCTCAGGATTACAATCTAAGGGAGAGACTATGGACAACTATATTATTGTACGGACAGAACACCTGAATCAGCACGGACCCCTTTTCGGAGGCCAGATGCTGCTGTGGATCGACGAATTCTGCTGGATTGCAGCCGCCATAGACTTCCCTACAAAGAAGCTGGTGACCCGGGCCATGGGAGAGACTTCTTTCAACAGAGGCATTCCAAACGGCTCCATACTCCGGTTCGATACCAAGCAGAAGCATATAGGATGCACCAGCGCAACCTACAGCTGCGATGTCTACATCATCGATGACAAGGAAGAGAACAAAAAACCTGTATTCTCCACCACCATCACATTCACCGCAGTGGATGAAAACGGGAAAAAGACCTCAATAAGGTAATATCACTCTACAGTAAAGCTGATGGAATCTGACTCATTTCCTAAAGTCACATCCAAAGTATGAGCTCCAGCTGTAACCGGAATTGTGAAAATGAAAGGACGGTCTACTTTATATATTGACTTTTTGTCCAGGACAGCAGTCAAAGCACCGGTGCTGTCAGCTCCCCCTATAACCTCTACAGTAAGCTGCTGATTCTTATTGCTGCCCTGGTCTGCAAAGAACCTGCTTTTATTGGTGGGGGTCACTATCTTCAACCCTGCTGTAGTAAAGTCCACAGAACTGTTCTGGAAATCAGAGGAGACCCATTTCTGATATTCAGCAGGATACTTCACAGCTATAACTCCACCCTGCTTTACATGCCAAGTGCACTTTTCCTTCTCAAAGCCGGCAAGATGATCCAAGGAAACATATTCCTCTGAGACAGAAGGACAGCATTCCCCCGGGGCTTTTCCCGAAAGGGCACATACTTTGACTTTTTTATAATGCTCCGGCTCCTGGAATGATTTCCTGGTTCCAGCGGAAAGATAATCCAGCACCTGTTTTGCCACAGCAGCAGGAAGGGAGGAACCGGTTTTGCCCATGACAGTATTCCCGGAAAAATTACCCATCCACACCCCTACAGTATAGTCTGGAGTTGCACCCAGGGCCACAATGTTCTGGTACTGGTTGGCAGTTCCTGTCTTGAATATGGCCGGATATTCCGTCTCAAAGCTCTGATGATATCCAAAGCCGCCCACCCTTGCCTTCTTGTCCGACAGGATGGAACAGATTATTCTGGATGTGTCTGGAGAAAAAATCTGCTTATGATTCAATTCCTGCTGCTGTCCCTCAAAGCACTGCACCGGCAGATAAAGGCCGTCTCTGGGGAAAATACTGAAGGCGGCGGTAAGCTCCTTAAGGGATACCTCACCTGCTCCAAGGGCAAGCCCCAGATCTGCCTTAAGCCCTGTATTGCGTAAGGATTCAAAACCCAAATCCAGGAGGCAGTGGTAATAATTCTCAACCCCATAGGTAAAGAGAGTATAGACCGCAGGAACATTCAGACTGGAGGCCAAGGCGTTCCTCAGCCGTACCGGACCGTTGAACCTGTTGTTGAAGTTGGCTGGGATATAGACTGTCTCGGAACCGAAATCCATGGGAATGTCTGGCAATGCCGTATTCACATCAAGCCCGCTGTCTATAGCCATGGCATATAGGAAGGGCTTCATGCTGCTTCCCATCTGGTTGTGCACCAGAATTCCATCTATCTGGCCGGAATGCTCCATATCAAACCAGCTGTTGCTTCCTACCCAGGCCAGAACTTTTCCGGTCCTGTTATCCAGCACCAGGGCAGCGGCATTGTCAATCCTGGCCCTGGTCCCTTTTTCCATCGCTATATAAACCTGCTGATTCACAAAGTTCTGGAGATCCAGGTCTGCAGTAAGAGTGATCCTGTTTATGGAAGTGCCGAAGGAAGAGCCTGTCTGGCTTTTCACATACTCCACCAGATGGGGCATGAAGAAAGGCCATTCATAGGGCTGGGCGCCACGGGCCACCGGGCTGTATCTGGAAGGGTTACGTGGAATAAGGGCAAGGCTTGAGATCTCTTCCATGGAAAGCTGCTCCAGCTCCTTTGAGAAGAAGAACCGCGCCCCAGAGGTCACTCCCTCCACATTATAACCAAAGGGAATGGAGTTCAGATACTGTTCCAGAATCTCATCCTTGGAAAGAGTGTGCTCTATCCTGTAAGCATTGTATACATCCTTGCATTTAGCCCATATATTCCGTTTTTCAGAAGGGCTTATAATCCTGGCCAGCTGCATAGTTATGGTAGATGCGCCACTTACCTTCCGCATCTTTGAGACATTCTGCCTGGCAGCCCTTAAAACTGCCCTGTAGTCAACTCCATGATGCTTATAAAAACGGTTATCCTCCGCTTTTATGAAGGCTGTCTTAACAGCCTGAGGAATCTGGGAAAAGGGGGTAAACTCACGTCTTATCCCCTGCTCCAGCGGTGTAACCTGAACCAAAGCTCCATTCCTGTCATATATTGCGACGCTGTTTTTCCGGCCCAGAAATGTCTCCAGCTCATGGTATGGGAGGAAGAAGAATAGGATGAAAAAGATGACAGCCAGGGCAAAAAGCACCCCAGCTGCCGCTATCTTTTTATTTAATGGTGTAAAGGTATCCATTGCCCCTTCCGAAAACTTCAGGCTCATACATACATTCTGCCAGAACCGGAGTAACAGGATAAACACCGCGCCGCGCGGCTCTGAATGTAAACTCCACTCTCACCCTCCTGCCCTTTTCAATGTCATCCCAGAAATACTGAACCTCGTTGTCATAGATATACCGGGCATCATAGTCATAAGACCCATTCACAGCCTTGCTGCCGGAAGTGACAAAGGTGGAGTCCAGCACCTCTGCTCCAGATGGGATAGGTACTCTGAGAGCCACATGATCACGGTCCTTGGCTGTGTATATAGTCACTACTGCCTTATATGTCACGCCGGACTCAAGGGGAACCAGCAGATCTTCTGTCGGAATCTTCTTTCCACCTTCAAGCTCAGAAAGGCTGAAGGAGACATCAAGACCTTCGTTACGCAGAGTCTGGACCTCATCCGGCAGAGCATAGGCAAGCTCTGCAGTATAGTAGAGGGTTCCTGTTCCCTGGGCAGAGAAGTCCAGCCTGATATCAGTATCCCGGGGCAGAGACCTAAGGAGGTCAGAGTCAAAATCTGAACTTGCCTCCACCGGCTTTGCAGCCGCACCCTTGAAGGAGCATGAGAGAATCTCCTTGGAAATGATCTCTGCTTTTGCGATAAAGTCGGTAGTATCCAGCTTGCGCTCTTTGATAAGTGTGTATATGGCCTCCAGCACACGGGCTGTGGTGGCAGTGCTCTGCCAGTAGCCTTTCCGCTGGCTCTGGAGCAGCGAATAGAGCAGCCTGTTGACCATGGGGTCATCGGGATTCACTGTCACAAACAGCTGCAGTATAGATGCAACCTGTGAGACAGAATCGCTGTACCAGTACCAACTGTCATAGCCGTTTTCAGGCTGGGTAATATCTACCGACCGCAGCTCCGGTCTCATATAACTTCTTATGAACCGCATATATTCACCAGCCTTCACCATTCCAGCATCTGTCCCCTTGTTTGCCCAGGCAAGCCCCAGGAAAGCAGCAATATCCAGATTCTTCTTCGCATAAGAATCAAGAGCATTCAGCTGATTGTCCAGTCCTGGATCCTTCAGCAGGGAGAAGACATAGCAGGCATAGGCTTTCCCATATTCAGTGTTATAATAAGAAGAATAACTGTTCATCAGATACCGCTTAAGACCATCAATATCTATGGCAAGCTCTTCCGGAGTATATCCGCGGCTCAGGGCCATGGCGTAGATATGAGCAATCCTGACAGAGACATAGTAGCTCTCACTCCATCCGTTCGGCCAGTATGGGAAACCTCCGTTACTGTGCTGGATATTCTTCCAGTCGGCAAAGTATTTCTTGACCAGGCTCCTGGTATCGCTTATCCTGTTGTCCAGGCCGAACACATCAATATAGGAGTCAAATGCCACCAGTGGAATGATACGGCTTGACTGCTGCTCCATACAGCCATATGGGTAGTCAAACACATAGTTCACCGCACCGCCTAAGAGTCCGAGCCGGGTGGCATCCAGTGTCACCTTGAGGGATCCTACCCCATCCTTGGCAAAGCCAGGAATCTGCATATATTCAGTTGCAGTCCCCTTGCCATTGTCAATATAATCGGTGGAGCCGGAAAGAGCCACCTTCTCAATGCAGTAGCTTTTCTCTATCAGTATATTGGAGACCAGCTTCTCCTTGAAGGAATCGGAGGTGACTTTGTAGACCAGCTCCACATTCCCGGCATCTTCAGCAGCCACATCAAAGTAGATGACCGAGGTTCGTCCAGCCTCCACCTTCACTGTATGGGAAGCTTTCCCATCTATGAAGGCAGAACCCACAGCAGTTATAAGTCCTGATGCTGTATCTGCAGACCTCTGACCAGGCTTGCGGACCTCAATATCCACTGTGACATCATGGGCAACATTCTCCAGGTTGGTCACAATGACACCGCATTCTGCTGTATCCCGGACTCTCAGCCGTCTAGGCTGCACTGCCTGGACATTCAGAGGATTCTGCACCTGGAACTCCCCTTCGTGGATCGCAAGAAGCTCATCCTTCACTCCCACAGCTGTAAGGCGGAATGTGGTCAGGTTGTCCGGAACCTTGAATGTGCAGGTTGCCTTGCCATTCCTGTCGGTCATCAGCAGAGGCTCAAAGAAGGCAGTAGGTCTGAAATCCTTCCGCTCCTGGATATCCTCATCCTCATCCTTGGAACTGGCAGCATCACCGCCCTGCAGATCCTTGATGGAATAGGTCACAGGATCCATAAGATAGTCCCTGGAATCTCCACCCTTCACCCTGAGTGGGAAATCATAGGTATCATAGAAGAATTCAATAGGATTCGGAATATGATAGTTTATCAGGTCCAGCACTGCCCGGTCTGCCGCCAGAGCGGTGAGCTCTGCTCCAGCCACTGGTTTTCCACCCTTTGTGGCAGTGAGTGTAAGGACAGCTGTATCTCCAGGCCTGTATTTCTTCTTGTCCAGTTCTGCCTTGATGCTGAAGGCCTTCACCTGCGGATTCACAAACAGCGAGGTGACGCCATAATAGCTCTTAGGCTTGTCCAGATCGGCCTCGCCATACTTATGAACAGGCATACCATGCCGTACAGAATAGGTGCTTACTGAAAGATATACAACAGGGATATAGTCGCTGGCAATCTTCACGTCAATCACATTGCAGGGTTCGTCAAAGTGATAGATATTTTCTGTGAAGATACCATCCCGCTCCACTGTAACCAGATAGTCGCCGGCAGGGAGTGCACTTTCCAGCAGGACATGGGCTGTATCGCCTGGGTTGTACATAGTCTGGTCCGGAGTAAGCCGCATAGAGGCAGACTCTGATGAATACCAGGAGGCGCCGCTTCCTGTCACATAGAAATAGTAGTCGGAGACAGCATTTGATCCTTTGGAATCAGCACCGGAAACCCGGAGTGTATACCATCCGGCATTCTTAGGAGTAAGGGAAATAGTTCCCTTTGCAGAAGCCTTCACTGTTCCGGTCTGCTCAACATCAAAATGCTTTTCCCAACGGGAATAAATGCTGCTGTTAACGCTGTTCTGGTAGTTATAGGTCCAGTATTCCCTGGAAAGCTTATACTCAAGATTTCCTGCCACATTCCTGGTGTCGGCCAGGATAGCCTCATCAGCCCCTGCCAATACAAAGGGGAACTCCAGCTTCTGGCCCGACTTTGCATAGCCGTTTATATTCTTAGGCTTTGCCAGACCTATGTAATAGAGAGCAGGATGCACCATCCTTGAGGCAGTTGTGGAAATCTGCTGATTCGAGACATCGGTTATATAGGTTTCAACCCTATAGGTATAAGGAATACCCTTGCGGTCATTGCCGGTGGCACAGGTGAGTGTCAGCTTGCCGTTATTCTCCATGGTGCCATGCTTGCTGGCCACCTCTGATCTCTGCTCGTATTTGTCATAGATACCGAAGGTGTAATTCTTAAGTGCGGCACTGGTCGGGTTGAATGAAGAAGCCTCTTTGTACCAGGTTGAATTATAGGTTGCACCGGCCAGGCTTCCACCGGCCAGGTAGGAAGCTGCCACCTGGGCCTGTATTGTATCACCTGCATAGAGTGTATTATTGACAATCGCACTGGAGGCCTGGAATTTAACCGGCTCAAAGTAGGCAACTGTAAAGTACAGGTTTCTCTCTTCTTTTTCTCCGGGGCGGTTGTAGCAAAGACAATACTCGTCCGGCTTCAGGTCTGCAGGGAGGACAAAGGAGCCGTGGAAGCCGCCTGCCGCTGATGTTGTGCCGGACAAAGTCTCATATTCCGTAGAACTGTTCCAGGACTTTTTCATCAGCTTGATGGTATAATTACCTGAATATGGGGTAAACTTCCCCAGCCTTCTGTTGCGGTCTATTCCTTTGAAGGTGATAGTCTCTCCAGGCTTATATACTCCTCTGTCGCAGAACAGATATGTCTTTTGGAAAGATTTGAGGGCATCGTACAGGTACCCGGAATTGACACCGCTGGACCAGGTGCTGTGACCGTTGGGTCTGAAAACAACCTGGTCGTCTTCCGTTTTTACTTCTACAAATAAAGCACCCTTATCCTCGTCCCACCAGCTGCTGGAACTGGAGCTTGTCAGCATTTTCTGCTGCTCAGGGGTAAACTGGATCACAGCCTTGCCTTTCTTGTCGGTCTTCACTTCCATAGTCTCAAAGCTGTAATTCTTGCTTTTGTTGATTATCCGGACACTTGCACCTGACACAGGATTATTTTTCTCCATGCTCCGGACCATGACCACTGCCTTGTTCACTCCATATCTGACTGTGGCAGCCAGGTCGGTCACCTGCAGCTCAAGTTTATTCTCATATCTGCTGTCCCGGCCAGGCCCATCTTCATCATACATATGAAAGGTTGTAATATCAGCATTGAAATCAACATGTCCCCTCTTTTTAGATAGATAAGGGTCCAGGTCTATCTCCACAAACTGCCTGCTGTTCCTGGCAGAAGTATCAATATTGAAAGTATCGGATTTGAGCGGGCTTGAGAGGCTGTATGAGCCTCCGGTTGCATTCATGTACTCAAACATGAGCTTATGAGGGAACTGGGCCTCCATAATGACAGGACCGTAATCCAGGAACCGGGCATAGCCTGGGTAATCCTTTCCCTCCAGGGTGAAAGACTTTGATTCTGCAAGGTTGAACCCATATTTATTTTTCAAGGAGTCAAGAACCTGCACCTCAGCTTCTTCTCCAGGCTTGATATCAAGGTGGTACAGATGGAGGCTGTTGTTCCATGTGCTGAAGTAATAATGGTCACTGTCAACTGGTTTCCCCTTCACTTTGACAGCATTGAGAATTGTTCTCTCATCCACAGGCTGGTTAAAATAGAAGGTGATGCTCCTGCCATAGCCACCACGCTCAAAATCATTCAGTTCAAAGGGGAACAGAGTCTTATATTCAGCATCTGATATAAGTTTTCCTGCCCTGTCATTATATTTTATCTGGATATAAGATTTATTCTCCAGGGCATCGTTTATAGTCAAAAAGTATTTGGAGGTTTTCCGGCCATCCTTTGAGACCCGGGCCTTTCCCCTGTCAAAATCGCCGGAAGCTGAGTAGTTAAGCTTTTTTCCAGAGCTGTATATAGAAAGAGCAGAATAGAGGTCTTCCTGGGAGACATAATAGTTAAAGATAAGCATTACATGCTTTGCATCCTCCTTTGGAAGCCCGCCATCTTTATTGTAGTAGTAATAAGGATCCTGTGGTGTCGCCCCTGGATTAATGGACATCAGTGCAAGAGGCGCCGCCTTGGTGGTAAAGGTGCTCACACCGGACAAAGGCTGGCCAGTGACAGCTGTCAACTTCGGATTTACTGTCAGAGTATAGGAAACACCAGGATCCAGCCCGTCCTCTGCCTCGAATACAAGAAGGCTGGTTCCTTTCCAGTAGTAGTTTCCAGGAACTTCCGGTGTTATAGTAAATATTTTCTCACCTTCTTTATTAATAGCATCCTGATTTTTAAGAGCAGTCATCTTAGATACAGGGAGGGAGAACTCCACATAGAACTCAGCACTTTCAAGGTTGGCTGGAATTTCTCCAACAGGCCCCCAGCCTAAGACAGTAAGCTTCTTTTCGCTTTTCTCCTGCTGAACTGCGGTGGCAGCCTTGGGAGCCTCCTTCTGAACTGCAGTGGATGTTTCAGCAGTCTGCTGCAGTTTTGGTTCCTCCTTGGCAGCTGGGGCACCTACTTTAGGCTTCGGTGCTTCCTGGCGCTCGGTAAAATATTTAGTCTTGTACTGATCAAGAGGCCTAAGCCCCGGGATTACAGATTCCCCAGCAGAGTCAGAAGCCTCCGGGTTATCATAGGTATAGTCGTCAGCTGTGCCCTCAGATTCCGGCAGCATTCTGGAATAATCCAAATCACCATCGGGGAAAGGTTCCAGCTGAGAAGCTTCTGTTACAGAGGTGTCTTCAGGCACAGTCTGGCCGACAGCTGGTGATTCCTTCTTACAGCCTAGAAGACAGAGAGAGATACAAACTAAAACCAAGAAACAAAGATAGATTTTTTTCAAGATATGCCCCTTATATATGATAACTGAAATATATAACCCAGCTATATCATATAACGATATCGGAAGAGAAAAGTTACACTATTCTTTATTATTTTCACATAGCTTCAAGGAATGGGATGCCAATAAGGGCAAAGCCGTTCTTAAGCACCTGGAGCACAGCCTTGGAGAGCACTACCCTGGCCTTGGCCACCTCAGGCTCGCTCTTCAGGATCGGACAGTCGTGGTAGTACTTGCTGTAGTGCTTTGCCAGGTTGTAGAGATACCCTGCTATCAGCATAGGATTGTACTCTGCACCTGCCTGCTTCACAGTCTCCCCGAAGTTGCCTATGAGCTTTATGATCTCCCACTCGTCATCGCTGACAGCAAGGCTGTAGTCCACCTTGTCGGTGGAACCCTCATACTTGCCCAGCATAGTGCATATACGGGCGCCGGTGTACTGCAGGTATGGTCCTGTGTTTCCGTTGAAGGAAAGGGATTCCTTAGGGTTGAACACCATATCCTTAGTGGGGATTGTTGAGAGGAGGAAATAGTTCAGGGCACCCAGGGCGATGGATTCGGCGGCCTTGTCGATATCGCCTATCTCAGCTTCCCGACCCTTGGCGATGATCTCATCCTTAGCCATCTTCTCCAGCTCCTCGATCAGATCGTCGGCATCCACAACCTTCCCTTCCCTGGATTTCATCTTTCCCTCAGGCAGGTTCACCATGCCGTAGGAAAGGTGATGCAGGTCCTTGGCCCATTGGAAGCCCAGCTTCTGGAGCACATAGAAGAGCACCTTGAAGTGATACTGCTGCTCCGACCCCACCA
>JAFXTY010000027.1 GCA_017535435.1 Spirochaetia bacterium
ATCCGAAGCCGGAACTTGGATACAAAGAGCATGGCAACACAGAGGCACATGATGAATATGGTTGTGGAGAGGTCGCTCTGGAGCCATACTATCTGGATGATAGTCAGTATAATTGTGAATATGGATGTGGAATAATTCTTTTTCCGTCCCTCCTCCACTCTGACAAAGTCGGAGGCAAGATAGAGAACCAGCACTATCTTATAGAATTCTGACGGCTGGAGAGAAAGGGCCCCGATACGTATCCAGCGGGAAGCCCCGTTAACATCGCCGTACAGCGGAGGAAGCAGGTTGAGGACAAATACAATTATCAGGAACAGCTTGTTCCAGCGGCGGAAGAAATCCATAGGCATATAGGCCACAAATATTGCAAGGATGGAACCCATGCAGAACATAAGAGCCTGTCTGGATATGAAATAGGTGAATGGTTTTCCTGTGTTCACTGCATCAGGATAGGATGCGGAGAACAGCATAGCCATACCGCTGCCTGCCAGAAGCAGGATCACTGCCAGCAGCATTGTGTCAAATGAGTTGCCACGCTGTTTTTCCATCAAGAAACCTTCCATCAGTCTCCTTTCCTCACTGCAGTTTCAATGTGGAGAGAGCTACCACCACAAGCAGTCCTCCCAGAATCCAGAACCGGGTCACAACCCGGGTCTCCTTCCATCCTTTTTTCTCAAAATGGTGATGGATAGGGGTCATGAGAAACACTCTTCTTCCCACATGGTCAGGGCTGTGTTTCTCTGTATACTTGAAATATCCTACCTGGATGATCACCGACAGCGCCTCGATGACAAATATGCCGCCGATAAGGATAAGGAGGATCTCCTTCTTGAGAAGAAGTGCCATAAGGCCGATTATTCCGCCCAGGGAAAGGCTTCCGGTGTCTCCCATGAACACTTCTGCAGGATGACAGTTGAACCAGAGGAATCCTATGGATGCCCCTATGATGGCCAGGCTCAGCACTGCAAGCTCACCGCATCCTGACATGAACGGGATATTAAGATATGCGGCAAAGTCTGCACGGCCTGTGATATAAGCCAGGATTGCAAACCCTATTGCCACCAGGAACACAAGGCCTATTGCCAGTCCGTCCAGCCCGTCGGTCAGGTTCACTGCATTGGAAGCTCCCACCAGGATGATCACACCGAATGGAATATAGAGCCAGCCAAGGTCGCATACCGGATATTTATTGAAAGGGATGTAGAGCATAGTTGTGTTCTCGCCCCTGTTTATATAAATCAGAATCACAATGACGGCAGAGACCAGGATCTGTCCCATCATCTTGAGCCGTGGGCTTAATCCTGCAGAATTCTTACGGCTTATCTTGAGCCAGTCATCGGCAAAGCCTACTGAACCGAAGCCCAGAATTGCAAAGAGAGAAAGCCATGTATACCAGTTCCTAAGGTCCTGCCACAGAAGGACAGAGCTTACAATTGCCAGTATTATGAGCAGGCCTCCCATGGTTGGAGTTCCTTCCTTGATCAGATGTGTCTGAGGACCGTCATCCCTGACCTC
>JAFXTY010000028.1 GCA_017535435.1 Spirochaetia bacterium
ATGGCAACCATCTGGTTCTTGGAGTCCCGGACCACCTCCACCTCCAGCTCTTCCCAGCCGAGGATAGACTCCTCGATAAGGCACTGGTGTGTCAGGGAAAGCTCAAGGCCGTTCCGTGTGATAGTCTGAAGTTCCTCCACGTTGTAGCAGAAACCGCCACCCTGGCCGCCCATGGTATATGCAGGACGCACTACTACAGGGAAACCGATGTCGTTTGCTATAGCCTCAGCTTCGGCAACTGTATGGCAGATTCCAGAGCGGGGGGTCTCGATTCCAAGCCCCTTCATGGTTTCCTTGAAGATCTCCCGGTCCTCGCCCCGCTCTATAGCATCCAGGTTTACGCCGATTACTTTCACACCGTACTTGTCCAGAACTCCTGCTTTGCTGAGCTCACAGGCCAGGTTCAGACCGGTCTGGCCGCCTAAGTTAGGCAGCAGGGCGTCGGGCCGCTCCTTGTCGATGATCTGGGCAAGCCGTTCCACATTCAGCGGCTCGATATACGTTGCATCGGCCATGACCGGGTCGGTCATGATAGTGGCTGGGTTTGAGTTCACCAGTACGATTTTATACCCTTGTTCTCTCAGAGCTTTGCAGGCCTGGGTTCCAGAGTAGTCGAACTCGCATGCCTGTCCGATTACTATCGGGCCAGATCCGATGATAAGCACTTTTTCAATATCGTTCCGCTTCATATATTTGGGCTCCTTTTCCCAAAGAATTATCTTTCCAAAACCAGACCGCACATCATCAGGATGGCGCTTTCCAAGGCTTCATCCTTGAATATGTAGGCTGGGTTATGCAGTGACGGGCTCTCCTCTCCCATCCCCAGATGGAAGTAGAGGCTTTTAATCTTGCGTGTGATAAAACCAAAGTCGTCGCCGCACATGGAGCATACTCCATCTCCATTCCATTTTTCCTTGCCCAGATACTTGGATGCCACTGAGGCAGCCCTCTGGAAAAGGTCTTTATTGTTATCTACCGACACATAGTCGGGCTTTGGTGTTGCTATATTGTACCGGGCACCTATGGAAAGGATCTGCCTGTCCAGAGATTCCCTCATTGCTTTCTTGATCTTGCTGCCTGTCTCATCGCTCAGGTAGCGTGATGTCCCCTTGAGGACAACCTTTTCGGGGAACACATTGAAGGTGCTGCCCCCTATTGCAGAGCACACTGAGATAACAGCCGGGCTTTCCGGGGTGTTAAGCTCTTTTGCGCACTGCTTCATATCCAGTATAAAACGGGATGCAGCCTCCACCAGGTCCACTGCCTTCTCCGGCATTGCACCATGGCCACCGCCGCCGTTTATAGTTATCTCAAAGTCATCGGTATTGGCCATTATCGGACCTGTGCAGCACTCCACAGTTCCAAAGGGAATACCGGGCCATCCATGGAAAGAATAGGCCTCATCAGGTTTTGGCTCCTGCTCCAGATACCCAGCCTCCACCAGGGATTTTGCCCCAGCGTCGCTCTCCTCGGCAGGCTGGAAAAGGAACTTCACAGTCCCCTTTATCTGGTCCTTCATCTTGGAAAGTACAGCAGCCACTCCCAGCACTGTTGCCATGTGGCCGTCGTGGCCGCAGGCATGGGAAAAGCCGGGGTGCACAGATGCATAAGGCAGGCCAGTGCCTTCTTCTATAGGAAGTGCATCGATATCAGACCGCACAAGTACTACAGGACCCGGGTTTTCTCCCACAAGCAGGGCTGTCACATCTGTTCCCAGCGTAGTGGGAAGAAGCTGCAGCCCCAGCTGTTCCAGATATTCACGGATTTTGGCAGAGGTCTTGTACTCCTTGAATGCAATCTCCGGGATCTGATGCAGCTGATGCTTCAGTTCCCTGATATCCGGGAGAACAGTGCGGATTTTCTCTTTAAGTACACTCACCTCTGCCATAAATCTGTTATTTTTCTAATCCTAAATCAAAGGCTTTAAGATTCTTTGCCACTGTGTCGGCACCTTTTGCTGCAAAGAGCTCGCTGATGGCAGCCTTAAGAGTCTCTGCCTTCACAGGAAGAACTGATGCCGCAGCACCGATAACAACCATGTTCACTGCCCTTGCGTTTCCAGCCTCCTTGGCCAGAGCCACAGACTCAACCAGCCGGGAACCCTTGAAGGAGTTCACCTTGTCGTAAATACCCTGAATCTCAGGATAGTTAGGGATGTTGATGAAAGGCTCTTTTGCTGTGATGATGACACCGTCGGGAGCCAGGAACTCTGAGTAGCGGAGCACTTCCATAGGCTCCATGCCAAGAATCAGGTTTGCTGTACCCTTCCGCACCAGATCGCTGGAGATATCGGAATCGGAAAGCCTCAAGTGGGACATTACTGCTCCGCCCCGCTGGGACA
Organism: Spirochaetia bacterium; assembly: GCA_017535435.1. Classification (GTDB taxonomy): domain Bacteria; phylum Spirochaetota; class Spirochaetia; order CADAEX01; family CADAEX01; genus CADAEX01. The sequence continues at coordinate 2,342 of JAFXTY010000028.1, forward strand.
TTCCGTGAACCTCGGACTGACGCACCTGGAGGCCATCCTTCATGGCACCCTTAGCTATGATTGCAGCCAGGGAAAGTACACCCTGTCCGCCTACACCTGCAAGAATAATATCGTATTTCATTTCTTCAGAGCCTCCCTCTTGATGCGCCGCTTAGCCTCTTCCAGACATTCCCGGACAGAGATGATAACTGAAAGTCCGTCATACTCCATCTCCTTCTTGATGATGGCAGCATTCTCCTCCAGGTTCTTCTTTACAGGCACGATTGTCTTTACATGCTCAGGATCTGCACCAAGGCCGATCACCAGCGGATAAAGCTTGCTGGATGGCAGGATAGTGGCCTGACCGCCTGTCATAGCTACTGTGGAGTTGTCCAGTATGATCAGGGTGATAGGTGCATTTGCCGCAACTGCATTCACAAGGCCTGTAAGACCGGAGTGATAGAATGTGCTGTCGCCGATTACTGCCAGTGCAGGCTTAAGCCCTGCCTCTGCTGCTCCCTGGGCTGTTCCGATGGAAGCTCCCATGCAGATGATAGTCTCGATTGCGCTGTATGGTGGCAGAGCACCCAGTGAGTAGCAACCGATGTCGGAAGCCACAATGTGCTGTGGATAATCCTTTACAGCCAGGTTGATGGCCTCGTAGGTGTCCACATGTGGGCAGCCCTGACACAGCTGTGGCGGCCGGCCTGGAAGTCCCTCCACCTTCTTGGTTGCAATCTTCTCAAGGCCAAGAGCTGGTCTTACCACGTCCGGATCCAGTTCGCCTGTCATTGGAACCTTGCCGTCCAGCTTGCCCTCGATGTTGATATTCTGCGGCAGTATGCCCCTCAGCTTGGTCTCGATTACAGGATAGCCCTCCTCGATGACCAGAATCTTATCTACGCTCTCTGCCAGCTTGCGGATTTTCTCCACAGGTGCAGGATAGAATCCGATGTGCAGGTGAGATGGCTTTACACCCATATCTGCCACATTCTCGTTGAAGTAGTTCTTGCCCAGACCTGTGGTGATGATTCCCACCTTCTTATAGTCAGGGTTGATGGTCAGGGTGTTGAATGGAGTTTTCTCGGAATAAGAAGCAAACTCCTTGTTGGTCTCCAGAAGGTCGATCCACAGCTTCTGTGCGATTGCAGGAAGCAGTCTCCAGCCTCTTGTGTCCTCGGTCTTCTTCACAGTGTTCTGTGGTCTGATCTTATCCCATGGCTTGATCACAGCTCTTGAGTGAGCCAGTCTGGTCACCATCCTGATAAGCACCGGAACCTTCCATTTCTCTGAAAGGTCGAAGGCCTCGCGGGTCATCTCGTAGGCTTCCTGCTGGTTGGTAGGCTCAAAGCATGGAACCTTGGCAAAGTCGGCGAAGAAGCGGGAATCCTGCTCTCCCTGGGAGGAGTGCATACCCGGGTCATCTGCAACTACAATGACCAGACCGCCGTTGATTTTAAGGAGAGCAGAGTTCATGAATGGGTCAGCGGCCACGTTGAGTCCAACATGCTTCATGGTCACAATGGCCCGCTTTCCTGCAAAGGATGTTCCCAGTGCCTCTTCGTAAGCAGTCTTCTCATTGCTGCTCCAGGTGGCCCTGAATGCTTTTGTCTTCTCTGCCTCGTTTATAAGATATTCAAGGATTTCAGATGATGGTGTGCCGGGATATCCATAGGCACCGGAAAGTCCGGCGTGGAGCGCTCCCAAGGCGACTGCCTCATCTCCCAATAATACAAGTTCAGACATTTTCATATCTCCTTTATGCTCACAATTATTTTGTCAAAGCCTTATATGCTCTTTCAAAGCCCTTTGCAGAGCCTTCGATCACAGAATCTGCCACGCAGAATGCGATGCGGAAGTAGCCAGGTGCGCCGAAGCCGCGGCCTGGAACCACCAGCACATTCTCCTTCTGCAGTGTGTCCACAGCCTTCAGGTCGTCTCCGCCCGGTGCCTTGGGGAACAGATAGAATGCCCCTTCCGGCTTTACGAACTCATAGCCGATGTTGCCAAGAATCTCGCAGATGCGGTTCCTCTTCTTCTCGTAGAAGCTGATGTCCACGCTCTTTCCAAGCATCTCGGCCACCACCTTCTGCATAACAGCAGGTGCGTTCACATAGCCCAGCACTCTGGTGCACAGCACGATTCCGTCAATCAGCAGGCCTACATCCTCGGCCTTAGGGCTTACAACCACATAGCCGATACGCTGGCCCGGAATAGAGAGGTCCTTTGAGAAGGATGTGCTGATTATTGAGTTCTCGTAGGCGGCGAATGTGCCTGGCACTGTGTTGCCGTCGAAGATTATCTTCTTGTATGGCTCATCGCTGATAAGATAGATGGCCCGGGAATTCTCCACGCTCTTCCTGCGGAGAAGCTCTGCCAGCTTGTTGATGGTCGCCTGTGGATATACCCGGCCCGACGGGTTGTTAGGTGAGTTGATGATCATAGCAGTGGTATGCTTGTCGATAGCCTTCTCCAGCCCCTCCAGGTTCAGGTCCAGGTCATCCTTGCATGGCACTGCAATGAGCTTTCCCCCATGGTTTGCAGCATAAGCGGTGTACTCAGCGAAGAATGGAGCGCTCACCACCACGTTGTCCCCTGGGTTCAGGATTGTCTTGAGGACTGAGTTCATACCGCCTGCGGCGCCGCAGGACATGATAACGTTCTTAGCCGGAATCTTAACCTTCTCGATGCTTCCCACATAGTCTGCCACTTTCTGGCGCACATCCAGGTAGCCAGCGTTGGCCATATAGCCGTATTTTCCCTTGGCCGGGGATTTTATATAGTCGATGAGAATCTGCTCAAACTCTGCAGGGGGTTCGATATTAGGGTTTCCAAGAGTAAAGTCAAAGACATTCTCTGCCCCATACTTTGCGGCAAGCTCTGCACCTGCCTCAAACATCTTGCGGATCCAGGATGAATTCTTCATGGATTCTACAATCTGAGATGAAACTGCCATAGATACCTCGATTCAATGATTTTTTATAATGCCATACTACCAAAAAAATGGCTCTTATTCAATAAAAATAACTTAATGTTATATATACTCTATTTATTGCCGATAAAGATGATGGAGGAATAATATGAAGATAGCTGTACTTTTCGGCGGACAGAGCTCAGAGCGTGATGTGTCCATTTCCAGCGCATCACAGGTTTACAAGGCACTTAAGGAACTGGGGCATGATGTAATAGCCATAGATACAGCCATGGGACTGATTAAACCGGAGGATGAGGCTGCGTTCATGAACAACAGCATAAAGCCGCTGCCACCGGATATAAACGGCCTTAAAATGATGAAGAACGGCCTGCTGCCACTGATCCAGAACGGTGCTCTTGAGGACAGGGAAGTATGTTTCCTGGCGCTCCACGGCGGAAACGGCGAGAATGGCATGATGCAGGGCTTTCTGGACATAATGGGAATACCCTACACCGGCCCCAACCATACCTCCAGCGCTTGCTGCATGGACAAGGATATAACCAAGACCCTGTTTGTACGCAACGGTGTCCCCACTCCGAAATGGATGATGATGCCTGTGACTGCAGAGAAAGCAGTTGCCGAACTGGGATTGCCCCTGGTTGTAAAGCCCAATAAGGAAGGCTCCACTGTAGGCCTTACTGTGGTCAAGGATATCAAGGATTTTGACAAAGCGGTGGAAACTGCTTATACTTATGATAACGAGGTGATGCTGGAGCAGTTCATCCCTGGACGGGAGTTCACCGTGGGTGTTCTAGACGGTCAGGCCCTGGCTGCAGGAGAGATCATCCCAAAGCTGTCGGAGATTTTCGACTACCAGAGCAAATACATGCCCGGAGGATCCGAGGAGATATTCCCTGCCCCTATAAGCAAGGAGCTGTCGGACAGGATGAGGCAGATTGCACTGGATGCGGCAAAGGCTGCAAAGATAGAAAGCTACTGCCGTGTGGACTTCCGGCTGGACAAGGACGACAACCTGTTTGTGCTTGAGATCAACACATTGCCGGGAATGACCAGCGCAAGCCTCTTGCCAAAATCGGCAAAAGCTGTTGGAATGTCCTTTGGACAGCTATGTGAGAAAATTTGCACCATGGCACTCAGGAGAAAGTGATGGCTAAAGAGAAGACACCCATTGTAGAACGCAAGAAGATTGTTACAATTGAATACACACTCAAGGATGAGCATGGAAAGGTCCTTGAGGAGAAGAACACATTGACATACCTCCACGGATTTAAGAATATAGTTAAAGGTCTGGAAGAGGCCCTGGAGGGAAAGAAGGTTGGCGACATCCTTTCTGTCGCAGTACCACCCGAGAAGGGATACGGACTCAGGGACGAGAACATGGTCTTCACACTGCCCAAGGAGAACTTCCTGAGCAAGATGGGAGACGACGAGGAGCTGAACGAGGTCCAGAAGGATGTGAAGGTGGGAATGGAGTTCGAGACTGCCATTGATGATGTTCCTTATATTCTTACCGTTATCAAAGTGGACAAGGACGGTGTCACTGTGGATGCCAACCATCCGCTGGCAGGAAAGGCCCTTTTCTTCGATGTGAAGGTGACCGACATCAAGGAGGCGCTGAGCGACGAGCTGGTCCAGGGCTTCCCTATGGCACCTGAGGAAAGATAAGGTTATAATAGAGTAAACATCGGGCTGTAGCGCAGTTGGTTAGCGTACAAGTCTGGGGGACTTGGGGTCACCGATTCGAGTTCGGTCAGCCCGACTGAATATGGTGCTGCTGTAAAAGGCAGCACCTTTTTTTATCCTAAAGTATGATCAGAACTTCTTCTGGCCGTCCAGAATGAACATCTTGTCTGTCTTGGTCAGGATCTCTGGCTTGTGGACAGTATCCTCCCACTTCTCCGGAGCAACCTCCTCGAAAGAGATGGAGATAGCCTGAGGCGGGCAGCCCCACTCCTCCAGGAACACCTGGTTGATCCTTTCTGCTACTCTCTTCTTGATCTCCTTATCCTTTGGATAGGCTTTGATTGCAATGTATGGCATATATTCCTCCTTATTAATGCTTTCTGAATATCTCAACCGGATTGATGCGTCCTGCCCGCCGTGCCGGGAGCCAGGATGCAACCACGGCAAAAAGCACAGCCAGGGCCGCCGCCCCTGACAGCTTATACAGGCTCAGTTCCACCGGTATCTTCTCCAGGTAGTAGTCGGCGTCGAACAGGTCGAAGTGGAGCACTGCACTTATAAAATCGATGATCTCGTTTATGTTGATGGCAGCCGCTATACCGAAGGCAGTACCCAGGGCGGCGGCGCAGATGCCGATGAAAAGCCCGGTGAGGACGAAGATGCTGGATACATCCCTGTCAGAGGCTCCGGCACTCTTGAGCAGGGCTATGTCCTGCCGTTTGGAGATAACCATCATTATCATAGATGACGAGATATTCACCGATGCCACTCCCATGATAAGAATCATAATGAAGACCAGGAACTTCTTTGTGGTATTTAGGGATGCTACCAGGCTGTCGTTGAGCACATCCCAGGTAGCCACCCGGATGCCGTCGGAAAGGTACCGTATCTCGTCGGCAGCAGCAAAGAGCTCTCCTGTGTGGGGACTGACCACTTTGACACCTATCATCCGGCTGGAGTCATCCTTGAAAAGACGCTCTCCATACTCCTGGGTGATGAATGCCGAAAGCATATCCAGCTCCTGATACCCTGAGCTGTATATTCCCTTTACTTTAAACCGGGTTGGACGGAGCAGCATAGGGCGGCCAGGTATAACCTTGGCGGTCAGGAGCTTTATCTCCTCCCCCACACCGGCCTTGAGCCGCTGGGCAGTCTCGGTGCTTATTATAAGGCTGTCAGGCTCCGACAGGTCAAACTCCCCTTCCTTGACAGTGATGTACCGGCGGAAGCCCTCATCCTCCTTGAAGAGAGTGTCGGGAATACCCCGGACCGTTATGCCTGTCCGCCCCTTCTCTCCATAGAGTATTCCCCCTCCCTGAGTGTAAGGGAAGGCATAGGTAACCCCCTCTATATTGCCTATTTTCTCAAGGAGCTCCTCCTCTTTCTCAACTGCTTCGGAATCTGCCAGAGTCACCTGCATGTGGAAGCTGCTTATCTCCATATAACGGTCCACAATTCCCTGCATCATGCCGTCGGAGATCTCCAGCACCACTACCAGAGGGATAATGCTTATGGCTGCCCCGATTATAGCTCCCCGGATATGCCGTAAAGCTCCGGAACCGCTCTTGCTGAAGAGAGTCTTGAATGCAAAGAAGAGGGAGAACCGCCGGATCATATTGTGACGAATTTCCCCTTCTCAAGCTTTACTTTTATATCCCCGTGGGATGCGATTGTGGGGTCATGGGTCACCAGGATAAGGGATGTCTTCCGCTCCTCCACAATCTGGAACAACAGTTTCTCCACCAGCCTTGAGTTGTCCTGGTCCAGGTTTCCGGTAGGCTCATCGGCCAGAAGCAGTACGGGATTGTTCACCAATGCCCTTGCCACAGCCACCCGCTGTCGCTCGCCGCCGGAAAGGCGGGATGGATAGAAGTCCTTACGGTGGGTCATCTTGACGCTCTCCAGGAGTTCTGCAGCCCTTTCTGAGGCCTCCTTCTTGGAAAGACCAGCCACCATGGCAGGAATCATCACATTCTCAAGGGCTGTAAGCTCCTTCAGAAGATAATGGAATTGGAATACAAAGCCTATGGTGCGGTTCCGGTACTGGCACAGCCCCTGGGCATCCAGCTGAGTTATGTCGGTGCCGTCCACTATTATCTGACCGCTGTCGCACTGATCCAGGGAACCCACTATGTTCAGGAATGTGGACTTGCCGCAGCCGCTTTCTCCGGTGATTACCATCCGTTTCCCCTTGGGCAAGGAGAAGTCCAGCCCCTTGATTATCTGAAGCTTTTCATCGCCGTTCTTATAGCTTTTATACAGATTTTTGACTTCCAGAATATCCATCATTCACACCTCAAAACTGTTGCCGGATTCTTCACATCCAGCTTTTTGACTGCCATATATGCAGAGACCAATGCAGCAAAAAATGCAAAGAAAAATGCAAACATAACCTCGCTGAACATAACCTGGACCGGCACCTCCTGTATGTAGAAATAGGCCGGAGAGAACAGCTGGAACTGCACTCTCGCAAAGTCGAACAGACCGCCGAAGAGCCTGGAGAAGACCTGCCCCGGCCAGGAGACCACCTTCCCTGCTATTGCAAAGATCGCATTCAGATTTATGGAGATCAGAAGCCCCAGGGCCACCCCCAGAGTGCCTCCGAAAAAGCCTACGAACGCCCCTTCCGTGATAAAGATACGCCGCACATCCTTCTCCTGGATGCCCAGGGAATAGAGCACTGCGATATCCTCGATCTTTTCGGATACCGAGCGGCGCATGAAGTTGTAAATATTGACTCCTATAACCACAAAGATAAGGCAGATCAGGAACATCATGGCATATTTCTCCATGCGGAGAGCCCCGAAGAAGGCTTTGTTATAATCACGCCAAGAGACTGCCTGGGCGCCGGTGATGGTGGAAAGCCGCTCCACCAGTGCCTTGTCCCGGTACAGGTTATTCAGTTTGATTCCCAGCTTGAAATCAGGTGGGCCGCTCTGAAGCATGGGAACGCTCTCCAGGGACATGATGGCAAGATTCCGGTCATATTCGTAGTAGCCTGTCTTGAAGATGCCTGTCACCTTGAAATCTACGTTCTTAGGCTTCAGGGTTTTAAAGGATTCTCCCGACATGGCCATTATAACAAAGCTGTCCCCCACCTTAAGCCGCAGGTAACGGGCCAGTTCGCTGCCCAGAATAACGCTGTTCTCTCCCTTAAGGCTGAAGGCGCCGCCGGTTATCTTGAGATGCTGCATGAAACCGGCATCCCCAACGGCGGCATCTGGGTCGACACACCGCACATTTATAGGGCTCATGCGGGAAAGAGAACCCTGGGAAAGCACCTGGATATCGGCAAAGCGTACGCAGCTCTTCACTCCCCGCTCATGGCGGACTGCATCCTCAAATTCGGCAGGGACATCCTGGGCATCGATACGGATATGGTAGGAACCTATCTCCAGTATCGAGGAGATATAGCCCATCTGAAGGCCGTTCATGACAGATATGACTGTGATAAGAGTAAGAACACCGGCAGCCAGACCAAGGGCCGACAGGATCTGAGTCACGTTCTTGCTGTCCCGCTCCCTTCCCCACAGATACCGGGAAGAGAGAAAGGTTATCCACCTATGCCTTGCTTTTCCCATTCTTCCTTTTTCACTTTCCTGTGCTTGATATAATAATTCCGCAGCACCGGCACGTTGTCTATGTAGGTGTCCACGGTGTAGTTCTCTGCCGAAGCATATTCAATGACCCGGACAAGCTTTCCGTTCTTATACTGATCTTCCTGGACCATCTTGTCACCCTGGTATCTGTACTTGCTCCGCTCAATCAGGTTGTCCTGCACATCGGTCTTGTCTATCAGGTGGGAATCCTTGTCGTAGAAGCAGAACATCTTGTGCACAACATCTGCTCCGACAGCATCCTCCTGATATGTGATGTTGCCTGCGCTGTCATATTTTTTTGTGGTCTTCTCTCCTGTCCTGTTTGCATAGGCTACAGAGCCGGAAAGATATTTGCCGGTATACTCAAACTTCTCTTCCCCCACCTTGCGTCCCTCTTCCCATCTGGTGGTGTTGAGAAGGCATCCATCCTGGTTGTAGCGCACCGATGTTCCAGTCTGGGAATCGATGCCGTGCCACTCCATGATAAGCCTGCCCCTGGAGAAGATATAATAGTTGGAAAAGGTCTCCTGGCCATAGGTGAAGTCTGCGCTGGAGATACGGCTGTTGGCATCCCTCTTAAGGGTAACTTTGTTCTTGATCTTGCCAGAGGCATCCTTCTCCTGTATCTCCCGGAGGAAGTTGCCGTCATAGACATAGGTGCTGATTCCTGTAACCTTGTCGCCGCTGTAAAAAGTCTCCTTCATGATCCTCTGGTTATCAAACTCAGAGATAGTCCTGGACTTCCCTTCTGTATAGACCTCCCGGATAACCGAGCCGTTTTCCTTGAAGATATCCCAGCGCTTCACCTCGCTTCCGGTGCGGTCGTACAAGGTCTTGACCACCTGGTCACCTGAGTCATCCACCCTTGCATACCATTCGTACTCCCCTGTCCTTACAGCGTGGATCTTCTCGAAAAGCATACCGCTGCTGTTAGAGATGAACCAGCTTTCGGCAGGAAGAGAGAATGCGGTAAGAAGGAAAAGGAGGAAACTAATCAGTCGCAAGCAGCCCTTCCAGATATTTCTTTTTATCAAAAGGTGCAAAATCGCCGTACTTTTCGCCGGTTCCCACAAAGGCCACCGGGATTCCCAGCTTGCCGGATATGGAAAGGAGTATGCCTCCCTTGGCTGCCGAGTCGTACTTGGAGAGTATAATTCCATCAAGGCTCAGTGCCTCGTTGAATATCTCTACCTGGGAAAGGCCGTTCTGTCCTGTGGTGGCATCTATGACAATGAACTTCTTATAGTTTTCCTTTGGAAGCTTGTTCAGGATGATCTTGTCGATTTTCTGAAGCTCCTTGATAAGGTTGGATTTATTGTGCATTCTGCCGGCTGTGTCAGCAAGGATAACATCCTCCCCCTTGGCCTTCACGCTGTCTATGGCATCAAATATAACTGCCCCGGGGTCAGAGCCGTTCTGCTGGTTCACAACTCTTATTCCCAGCCGCTCTCCATGGAGTGCAATCTGCTCGATAGCTGCAGCACGGAAGGTGTCGCCGGCCGCAAACACCACTTTCTTGTCAGTGTGGTCCTGCAGGTATTTACCCAGCTTTGCGATGGAGGTGGTCTTGCCCACTCCGTTCACACCGAGGAACAGGAACAGGTTGACACCATCGTTCAGCTTGAAGTCGTATTCCTTTATGCGGTTGTCCAGAATCTGGTACAAGGCCTCTTTCAGTGCCTCAAAGTCAGCTATCTTCTCCTTCTTGGCAACAGAGCGGAGCTCATCCACAATGGAAACTGCGGCAGCAGCCCCCACATCCCCCTCTATAAGGGCATCCTCTATATCTTCAAAAGCACCTTCATCAATGGTCTTGGTCTTGAAAATCGATTTAAGCAGATTTCCCAATGATCTCATTTTTTTCTCCTGTCGTTGTTATATGATTGTCCAGCAATGATGTAATCCTTAAGGTAGAACATGGCATTTGTAAACAGCGTCACAGATAGGAACAGAGCCCCGTAATAGCCGTACTGGCTGTAGTTTCTTATCCGGGCGGTGCGGTGGATCTCATGGCTGTCACCGGTTCCTTTGGCCCGGTCATGGAGATCGTCGTAGGCAAGGTAGTTGGCATAGGTGAAGAAAGCCACAGGGATGGAAAGGACGAACCAGGTCAGGTTCTTGTAGAAGTCGTTCCTCTTGTCCAGAAGGTAATCATCCTTGTTGAACACCTCTTTCTGCGGGAAGAAATCCAATGTGTTACCTTTGATCTCATCCAGGAAGACACGGCTGTTCTGATAACCCTCTTTGGATATGACCACCTCGCCCTTTGCCCCGTTAAGAATCATAGGGGTCTGTCCCTGCCATACAGAGTTGTAGTATACATCGGCTCCAGTCGGGAACGAGGAGATGGCAAAGAGCTTGGATTCCACAGGCTCAACCTTAAAGTCAATATCTGCCGACTGGTTCTCCTCCAGCATGATCTGCTTAACATCTTCGCTTTTATTGTTGCCGGTCGCCATAACTATGTGCTCTCCCGGCTCCAGTATGATGTTGGAAAGAGATCCTGCAGATACAAAGTTTCCATCCACAAAGACATCCACATCTTCGTCGTTCACTGCCACATTTATTTTAGACCAGGGCTTGCCCAGCATGTCGGAATAGAAGACATCAAGCTCTTTGTCCAGCTCGTGGTAGATAGTCTCAAGGTCGCCGGTTATCCTGGTGCTGGCAAGATCTTTCTTGAACAAGGCGCTGTAAAGGCTTATTTCGGCCACCACCACATCCTCCACCAGCTTCATTGTGCCCCATACTATATAGTCCAGGTTATCCTTCTTGGCCCTGGTGGCAAGCTCTATAGGTCCCCGAATGACAGTATTCTTCTCCTCGGCCTCGTTCTGGAACACTATGTCCCGGTCCCGCTGCACATAGATCTTCTCAAGCTTTTTCCTGTTGGCCTTCCGGAGCATACGCTTATCCTTGGAGATAGTGGACTTCAGGTTGATTTTTCTGTTGAGATCCTTGTCCTGGAAAAGAAGGGCATCGTATTCCTGATAGCTTTTTGAAAGGGCCTTCTGGCATTCATCCACATATTCTGCCTTGATTGTCTCCCGGCGGGCTGCAATCTCTTCGTCGCTCATACGGTGCTTCTTTATGACAGAAAGGTTCCTGTATACTGCGCTGCTCAGGGTCTGGCTGATGTATGGAGCCTCTTCCTGGGAACTGTTGCAGATAAGATCGGTGACCAGAACATTCCATTCTGTGGAGGAGTCCCGCAGCATCTTGTCCTCTACACCGAAGGCGAAAAGCGGAATTAAAATGTAAGTGAGAAGAAGCAGCTTTCTAACCATTGCAGAATCAGCTGTTCTCCTTGTTCTGCCAAAGCATCTTAAGATATTCCTCTATGAAATAATCGATGTTTCCATCCATTACACTCTGGATATTTCCCACTTCGGCCTTGGTCCGGTGGTCCTTGACCATGGTGTAGGGCTGGAACACATAGGAACGGATCTGGCTTCCCCAGGCCATCTCTTTCTTCTCCTGGGCGTTCTTCTCCTTCTCTTCTTCCTGCTTTGCCTTGTAGTATTCGTACAGCCTGGAGCGGAGAACCTTCATGGCCATAGCCCGGTTCTTTATCTGGCTCCGCTCGTTCTGGCACTGCACTACAATGCCGGTCTCGAAGTGGGTTATGCGGACGGCGGAATCGGTCTTGTTGACATGCTGGCCGCCGGCACCGGAGGAGCGGTAGGTATCGATTCTTATGTCCTCGGGCTTTATGTCAATCTCTATGCTGTCGTCGATGACAGGTGATACATAGACAGAAACGAAGGAGGTGTGCCGGCGGGCGTTGGCGTCAAAGGGCGATATGCGCACCAGCCGGTGTATGCCCGATTCGCACTTCAGGTAGCCGTAAGCATAGTCGCCCTCCACCTGGATGGTGACTGATTTGATGCCCCCTTCGGCCTCCAGAAGGTCGGCAATCTCAACTTTGAAATCGTGCCGCTCGGCCCACCTGGTATACATGCGGTACAGCATGCTGGCCCAGTCGCAGGCCTCGGTTCCGCCGGCCCCGGCGTGTATGGTGACGAATGCGTTGCAGCCGTCGGTCTCCTCGCTGAACAGTGCCAGGGTGCGGAGCCGGCTGTATTCGCTTTTCATTTTCTCTATTGTGGATGCTATATCTGCCTCGAAGGACTCATCCTTCTCGGACATAGCCAGATCGTACAGGTCTACAGTATCGTCCAGAAGTCCCTTCAGCTCCTTCCATGGGTTTATGAGATCCTTCTTTCTCTTGATCTCCCCCATCACGCGTTCGGCTTCCTCTCTGTTGTTCCAGAAGCCCTCGGCCGCTGTCTTGGCCTCCAGGTCTGCTATCTCCTTCTCGATCCTTTCGGAGTCAAAGATGCCCCCAGGTCTCTAATATTTCATCTTTAAGCTGAGCAAGTTCCA
>JAFXTY010000029.1 GCA_017535435.1 Spirochaetia bacterium
CGCTTTCGATAAGCATGGAGCCGTAACCGATAGCCTTGGCGTTCTTCTCGTTGTCCAGCTGCTTAGATGTGGTTCCTGTTGCGATAAGGGAGTGGAAGCCTGAGCAGGCACCGCATGCTACTGTGATGAACAGAGCAGGGAACATAGGTCCTATCTTTGTGCTCCAGCCTGTGAAGGCAGGAAGCTCAAATGTTGCATTGCCTGTGAATGCAGTCATCAGTATACCGATGAGAGCCAGACCCATCATGCCGTACAGCAGGAAGCTGGAGAGGTAGTCACGGGGCTGGAGAAGAACCCATACAGGAACCAGAGATGCGATTGTGATATATGCACCGATGAAGATGATCCATGATGTTCTGCTCATTGCGAATCCGATATTAAGGCCCAGGATGACGGCTAATACAATTCCGACAAGACATACGATTGTCGCAGGGAGTATTCCCCAGTTGAGCCGGTTGGTAAGGTATCCGTATACAATGGCCAGTACTATGAACAGCAGTGATATCATGGCGGTGGACTGCTGTCCTGTAGGATTGAAGACAACTCCGAATCTTCCGTCATTGGAAAGGAATGTGCTGGCAACAACGTTTACGAATGAAGCGATTACCAGAATAAGTACCAGGAGGGCAAATATAATGAACAGTCTCTTGCTTGTCTTGCCCATGGATGCTTTGATGATCTCTCCTACAGATTTACCATCGTTACGGGCAGAGGCAAAGAGAGAACCGAAGTCCTGAAGTCCTCCGAAGAATATACCGCCCAGTACGCACCACAGGAATACTGGCACCCAGCCGAATACTGCAGCCAGGATAGGACCGTTGATAGGACCTGCGCCTGCTATTGATGAGAAGTGGTGTCCCATCAGTACAACCGGTTTTGCGGCAACATAATCCATTCCATCTGCCTTGACCTGGGCAGGTGTCTGTCTTTTTGGGTCAATTCCCCACTGCTTTGCAAGCCATGAGCCATAGAACACATAACCTATTAAAAGCAGTACAATTGCAGCAATAATTATAAGTAATGCAGTCATATTCCCTCCTTTTAGGAATTCTTTATAAAGTGCTTATGACTTTCTTAAGGCTTTTGCCCGCTCTGTTGCAGGCAACACGGCCTGAAGAAACCTCATAAGCCAACAACCTGAAATTGCTCCAGCCATGCAGGCTGAACCTGTAGGATTTGGAACGTTTAATCTTGCTGACCTTTCTGAAAGCTGTCTCTTCTATATTATCTGCAATGATGATGAGGGCTACATCGGAATTCCTGTGGCCAGGTCCAGGCTGAACCCGGGAAAGCCCTTCCTTCCATGCTTCATCCTCCAGTTCTGCAAGACGGTCAGATGTAAGATTATCCTCCTCTGCAAAAAAGACATATTCATGGGAATCGATATCTGCAATATGGGCAGCGCGGGTAAGAAAATATTGCTCGGAATGGGAATGGAACTCTGCTTCTGCCGCAAAGGGTCCGGAAGCATCAGTTCCTGGTTCTCCTGCCTTTACATTGTAATAACGTTCGAACGAATGTAAAAGGGTCTTTAAGACACCATTTTTTTCCATATTTGCTGGATAAATTCTGTGTCATTTTCTATAGGATTGTCAAGAAAAAAACAAAAAATAACAATTTTTTAATGTTAGTTTATATTGACAACAGATTCTGTTTGGGTGTAGAAAAAAATAACAAAACCTATTAAAGGCTACGAAGGGAACAAGTAGCCTCCAAGGATACTGAAAAGAGAGCTGCCGGGTGGTGAGAGGCGCACAGTTACTGGAGGTGAATACATCCCGGAGCTGCGTATCGAAACTTTAAAGGAGTAGGTTACGACGGGTGTGCCCGTTACAGCGCAAGGGTATAACCACACGTTGTGTGACGTACCTGAAGAGATTGCCACTGCGAGGTGGTGATGAATAGAGGTGGTACCGCGGAATTATCCGCCCTCTTGATCGGGGGGCGTTTTTTTTTGCCCTGACGCTGACGCCCTCCGAAATGCAGACTTTGTATGAAGGAGGAAATGTATGAATGCAAAAGTTGCAAGCGTCATTATGCTGCTGGTCTTCTTTGCTGTGATGATCGCCGTAGGTTTCATCACCAGAAAAAGAGCAGCTTCTGTGGATGGATTTGTTCTGGGAGGGCGCACAGCCGGCCCGTGGATTACGGCATTTGCCTTTGGTACCTCTTATTTCTCGGCAGTTATTTTTGTAGGATATGCAGGACAGTTCGGATGGAACTTCGGTCTCTCCAGCACCTGGGCCGGATTGGGAAACGCCTTTATCGGCTCTCTTCTGGCATGGAACATACTGGGACGGCGCACCCGTATCATGACCCAGCACATCGATGCCAAGACCATGCCGGACTTTTTCGGCAAGCGGTTTGACTCTGTCCCTATGAAGGTGGTGGCATCTGTCATTGTCTTCATCTTCCTTATTCCTTACACATCATCTCTGTACAATGGTCTCTCCAGCCTCTTCGGACTGGTGTTCCATATGCCGTACTGGGT
Organism: Spirochaetia bacterium; assembly: GCA_017535435.1. Lineage (GTDB taxonomy): Bacteria > Spirochaetota > Spirochaetia > CADAEX01 > CADAEX01 > CADAEX01. Next base: position 2,492 of record JAFXTY010000029.1, read on the forward strand.
GGTGATCGTGATGATGGCAGCCCTCACCGGTATCTACGTAATCTTCGGCGGCTACATGGCTACAGCTATCAACGACTTTATCCAGGGAATAATCATGCTCTTCGGTATCTGCGCTGTAATCGGCTCTGTACTCAGTGCCAACGGCGGCCTGCTGGCTGCTACCCAGGCTCTTTCTGCTGTAGAGGCCAAAGGCTGGGCAGGTGGTGCCTTCACATCATTCCTGGGACCGGATCCTCTGGCGCTCCTCTTTGTAGTGCTCCTTACATCTCTGGGTACCTGGGGATTGCCTCAGATGGTCAACAAATTCTACGCCATCAAGAGCGAGGATGATATCCAGAAGGGAACTATAATCTCAACTCTGTTCGCTATTGTTGTTGCAGGCGGATGTTACTTCCTTGGCGGCTTCGGACGGCTCTATGCTGATAAGATCATGTACCAGAAAAACGGAGTCACACCTCTGTTCGATACAATTGTTCCGGCAATGCTTGCAACCCTGCCGGCACTGGTCATCGCAGTAGTCATTGTACTGGTGCTCTCTGCCTCCATGTCCACACTCTCTTCTCTGGTGCTCACATCCAGCTCCACATTCACACTGGATGTTATCGAACCTCTCTCCAAGAACAAGATGGGAGAGAAGAAGAAAGTCTCCATCATGCGGGTGTTCATCGTGTTCTTCATCGTTATCTCAGCATACATTGCAATCATAAAGGATGCTCATCCTGAAATCACATTCATAGCCCAGATGATGGGTGTTTCCTGGGGTGCTCTGGCAGGATCATTCCTGGCTCCGTTCCTCTATGGTCTGTACTGGAAGGGAACTTCCCGGGCTGCCTGCTATGTCTCATTCGTTTTCGGTTGCGGTCTTATGATAATCCAGATGTGGGTTTCCCTGGGCGGCGTCGATATCTCAGGCTGGGCTCCTGTCTGCCGCTACCTCTTCGCCTCCTCTGTCCGCTCCGGTGTCATCGCTATGGTGGGCGGTCTGGTGATTGTGCCGGTAGTCAGCATGTTCACAAAGAAGCAGGATTCTGCACAGCTGGACAAGCTTTTCTCCTGCTACGAGGAGAAGGTTACTGTTGCCAAGAAAGAGGCATTGGACTGATTGTAAAAAAGGGGCTGTTGTTATATACTTTTCCCGTTGCACAGGGTGCAGCATTTTGAATTTTGCATAAGGGGTGTTCTTATGAGTAGAATGGTTGGAACTGTTTCTAGAGGTCTTCGTGCCCCTATTATCCGCGAAGGTGATGATCTGGTGAAAATTGTCACAGAGACTGTTCTTGAGGCTTCTAAACAGGATGGATTTGCGGTCAGGGACCGTGATGTTGTGGCTATGACCGAGGCTATTGTGGCCCGGGCACAGGGTAACTATGCAACTGTTGCCGATATAGAGGCCGATGTGAAGGCTAAGCTGGGCGGCGGTACAATTGGAGTTGTATTCCCGATTATGAGCCGCAACCGTTTTGCAATCTGTCTCCGGGGTATCGCATCCGGTGCCAAGAAAGTTATTGTTCAGCTTTCCTATCCTTCTGATGAGGTGGGAAACCATCTTATTGATGACGATCTGGTTGAGGCAAAGGGGGTTGATCCATATACTGACGTGCTTGATGAAAAAAAGTACCGCCAGCTTTTCGGATACACAAAGCATCAGTTCACCGGTGTTGACTACATCGATTATTATAAGCAGCTGATCACAGAGAGCGGCGCCGAGGCAGAGGTTATCTTTGCCAACAATCCAAAGGCAATCCTCAGCTACACAAAGAATGTTATCTGCGCCGATATCCACACAAGAGCCCGGACAAAGCGCCTTGTAAAGGCAGCTGGCGGAGAGCGGGTATTCGGACTGGACGAGATTATGAACGCTCCTGTAAATGGCAGCGGATGCAACGAGAAGTACGGACTTCTGGGTTCCAACAAGGCTACAGAGGATAAGGTGAAGCTGTTCCCGAGAGCATGCCAGAACCTGGTTGAGGATATCCAGAAAGCTCTGTTCAAGGCTACCGGAAAGAATGTTGAAGTCATGGTTTATGGTGACGGCGCATTCAAGGATCCTGTAGGAAAGATCTGGGAGCTGGCAGACCCTGTGGTATCTCCGGCTCATACAGCAGGTCTTGCTGGCACACCTAATGAGCTTAAGCTCAAATACCTGGCAGACAACGACTTTGCTGCCCTTGATGGAGATGCTCTTAAAGAGGCTATCAAGGAAGAGATCCGGAAAAAGGATGGCAACCTGGTGGGCAAGATGGTTTCCGAGGGAACCACTCCACGGCAGCTTACAGACCTTCTTGGATCCCTCTGCGACCTTACTTCCGGTTCTGGTGACAAGGGAACTCCTATAGTTTACATCCAGGGTTATTTTGACAACTATACTACCGAGTAAAAAGGCCCAGCGCCTCTGCACGCGCCTGATGGCTGCCCTTGACAGCGGGGAGGAGAAGCTCCCCCTGGAGGGGGAAGGGAAGATGCTGGGCATCTTGGCCTGCGACGATGCAGAAGGAAACAGGGTAGTACTCAAAGCTTTTTCAGGGCAGGTTGGCGGCCAGTGGGTTATCCCAGGCTGGTGCGAGCCTGCCTTTTCTGTTTCTGAATATAATGCAATTCTCGAAGAGACTGACCGGCAGGTTAAGCAGCTGACCGGGGCAGGCGAGGTGAGCCGGGGCGTTTCGGCCGAGGCCATGCGGCGCCTCTTTGGCCTTTACCGGATCCACTGCATAGACGGCTCGGTAAAGACTTATCATGAGATTTTCGGTGATGTCATGCCACCCTCCGGCACCGGGGACTGTGCCACTATAAAGCTTTTAAACTGTGCTTTCAAGAATCACCTGAAGCCAATAAGCATGGCCGAGTTCTTCTACGGCGCCCCCAACCCATCTGCAACCAGGGAGCCCTGCCAGTTCTACCCACCCTGCGAAGAGAAATGCAGGCCCCTCCTCAAGGAGATGCTGGGACTGGATATCCTCTACCTGGATCAGGAGATAGTTGTAGTTAACAAACCGGCAGGGCTCCTGTCGGTGCCCGGAAGGGGAGAGGACAAGCAGGACTGCGTTGTAAACCGTGTGAAAAGGCTATATCCCGACTGCATCGACAACCCTTCCGTGCACCGGCTGGATATGGACACCTCCGGCATACTGGTGCTGGCCCTGACCAAGGAGAGCCACCGCTTCCTCTCAATGGAGTTTGAGAGCAGGCATGTCCACAAGAATTATACAGCCCTTCTGGATGGCATTCTGCGAAGCTCAGGTGGCGCAATGGCTCTTCCCTTCCGTCTGGATCCGGACAACAGACCCTACCAGGTCTACGACCCGGTTCATGGCAGGTTGTGCATCACTTTGTGGAAGAGACTTTCTGTATATGATGGCAAAACTCTGGTTGAATTCACACCTCTCACCGGCCGCACCCATCAGCTCCGGGTATCATCAGCATCTCCAAAGGGCCTGGGAATCCCCATAGTTGGTGACCGGCTCTATGGCACAAGGAAAGAGGGGCAGCGGCTTATGCTCCATGCAGGATACATAAGCTTTACCCATCCCTGGTCAAAAGAGAAAATAGAATTTAAAGTAGATGCGCCCTTTTAAATCTTGTCGATAAGAATGGAGCACTTGCCGGAAGGAATAGGCAGCCGCTTCTTCTGCCCTCCCAGAATATTGATGGTGAAGTAGTAGAGCTTCTCAGACTCCATGCGCACTTCCCAGCCCCGTCCGCTCTTGTTCACAAGTATAGTGATCATGTTCCGCTTAAGGGAGAGATCCTGAATTCCCATGATCTCCAGAAGCGGGATGATCCAGTCTACAGTTTTCCGCGGCAGGCTTATATCCAGGCCGATCACATTCTCTATCATCAGGGTGATGGTGGAGAGGGCGGCGTAGGAGAGGAAGTTCTTCCGGGGGAAGTTCTTTTTACCCTCCCATTTAGAAGGAACTCCTGTTATAGGCGAGTAGGCCTCATACAGATCTCCAGGCTTGTTCCCGTCCGGGTTCAGGGCATCAAGCATAAAATAGAGGTGCCGGATAGCACATTCCCGGGCAAACTCGTGTCTGTCATATTTTTCAAGACCCTTTATCACCATGAAGGTCAGGTGTGGATATACAGAGCCGCAGAATCCTTTTCCATTGGGGTTATAAGCCTTTGAATCGGTGGAAAGGGATGGGAACGGGTTCTCTGTGTTGAAGGGGCCGTCCATCAGCTTCTGAACCAGGGCCTCCACCTTGTCCTCGCTTGGGATCTGGGCCAGCATTGTCCAGTAGGAAGCCAGAGTCTTCACCTTGACCTTTTCCTCACTCCGGTTCAGGTCATAATAGAACTGATCCTTCTCATCCCACATGAGGGAATCAATACGGGTCTTCAGAGAGTAATATTTTTTCTTATATTTGAAGCTTACTTCTTTGTCATTCAGAATATCGCCTATGGCAGACATATAATAGGCGTTAAGAGCCATCTGAGAGTTGAAATCGATCAAATAAGCTGCTTTATCCCTGGGAGAATTATCCATCTGAGCCACTGACAGCGGTGTCTTGAACAGCCCGTTCTTCTGCTGGAACTTGCTTTCAATCCACTCATAATATCTCTCAAGGACAGGAATTACTTCTTTAAGTCGTTTCTTAATACCTACCTTGTGATAAATATTGAATTCTGCCCATGCGAACAGAGGAGGGAACAGACATTCCGGATTGTCCCTGGGGAACACGGCCTTTCCGTCAGCCTCGTTGTAAATACCGCGGATAGCGCCTGAGTCTTCCTGCTTGTTATAGAAATTGTCCAGCGCTGGAGCAGGTGAATAAGTTGAATTGCTGTAAACGAGGAAGAATGTGGAAAGACATGCCTCGTACTGATTTATGGTTGTACTTTCGGGATAACAGTAGTATTTGTTCTGGAACCCGTTTTTCTTATTTCCTTTTTTCCAGAAATCTCCAAGCCACAGCCATGTTTTGTTGTAAATGTCCACGAAGTCCTGATCATAGAAGTGGATAACCGGAAAACCTGTTTTAATCACTTTAACTCCCTTTTGCCACAAGAGAAACTATAATTAGTTATATGCTTTAACTATATTACACCCATTATCTTTAATCTGTCAAATTTTTTTATAATTTTTTATTGACATTTTGTTATTAACTACATAATTTGCAGATATGACTACTGCTGATTTTGCTGAGAAAGTGCTTGAAATCGACCCGGAAACCTTGAAAAAACGGAATATTTTCATCAAGTTTATCGTGGCCGATGGGAAGGTGATATTCGATCCAGAGCTCTTCGTGTACTTCGAGAAGCACTATGGAGAGGAGAGCCTGTATCACAAGGATATTGCCGGTGCCCATAACATAGACCTGAGCAAGGTCCAGGGCGGTGCCTTCGTCGGAGTGGGTGAGGATGAGGTGAAGGTGGCAGGCTACAGCACCCAGTTCGGCGGGGTTGAGGACTATAAGGACGTGGTCCGTTCATATTTTGAGTCCTATTTTGACTGCCCTGTGGCAGTGGAGGTCTGATTTGGAGTTCAAGGATCCGGCTGTGAAGGCCAGAGTGGAGCAGGCAGGTAAGCTTACCAAAAAGATTTTCGGAAACAAGGTATATATCCGGGGAATAATAGAGTTCTCCAACTGCTGCCGCAAGAACTGCAACTACTGCGGCATACGCAGGGGCAACACCAGCGTAGTCCGCTATCAGATGAGCCCCGATGAGATTGTGGCCAAGGCAGAAGAGAACCTGAAACATGGAATCAAGACCATAGTGCTCCAGTCTGGGGAAGACCTTTCCTATACCAAGGACGTTCTTGTAAATATTATAAAACGTATCAAGGCACTGGACCCGGAGTGTGCCATAACCCTGTCCATCGGGGAGCGGACCGAGGAAGAATACAAGGCCTTCAAAGATGCAGGGGCCGACCGGTTTCTGATGCGGTTTGAGACTGCAGACCGGGCTCTGTTCAAAAGCCTCCATCCGGACGACGACTACGATTATCGTATTGAAGCTATAAAAACTCTGCAGAGGCTGGGCTACGAGACAGGAAGCGGCTTTATGTTCGGCATCCCCGGGGAGGCCCCGGATGCAGATGACCATAACATAGCCCTGCTCAAGGAGCTGGGGGTGGCCATGGTGGGGTGCGGCCCCTTCATCCCGGCGGAAAGAACCCCCATGGAGGGTTCCGGTATCCATGCCGACCTGGAGCGGTGCCTGGATATCTATGCCAAGATCCGGCTTGCAATGCCGGAGGTGAACATTGCGGCAGCCACCGCCCTGGACGCCATGGATAAGGGAGCGCGGAAGCTCTCCCTCTCCGCCGGTGCCAACGTAGTGATGCCGAACACCACCCCAGCTGAGTACAAAGACAATTATTCTATTTACGAGCGGAAAGGCAAGCTGGATGATGCCATCGCAGATGCCAAGAAATTAGGTGCTGAACTGGAAAAGCTGGGGTACACCCCGCTGTGGAACCAGCGGGGCGACTCCAGAGTGAAGTAGAATTTATCCAATCAGTCTTACAGCGATAACTCCTTCTGCAGCTTTGAGCTTTGTGGTGACTTCTGCCATAAGCTCGTCTGTAACTTCGCTGTCAATCTCGATGATGTTGTATGCATAGCCATTCTTGTTCTTGTTGATGAACTCGGCGATGTTGATCTTCTCCTCTGCCATGATAGCAGTAAGCTGACCGATTACGTTAGGGATATCCTTGTTGATTACGCAGATTCTCTTCCGGCCTGTGAAAGGCATGGAGCAGTTAGGGAAGTTCACGGAGTTCTTGATGTTTCCGAACTCCAGGTAATCCTTAAGCTGCTGTGCTGCCATTGCGGCGCAGTTATCCTCGGCCTCTTCTGTGGATGCTCCAAGGTGTGGAACGCAGATCACGTTTTTCATGCCGATAAGCTCGGCATCTGGGAAGTCTGTCATATAAGTTGCGATAGTGCCGTTCTCGATGGCAGCCTTCAGGTCCTCGTTCTTAACCAGTCCACCCCGGGCAAAGTTCAGCAGTACAGTTCCCTTCTTCATGATCTTGAACTTGTCTGCGTTGAACATTCCCTTTGTGCCGTCAGTCAGAGGAACATGGACTGTTATGTAGTCTGATTCTGCGATCAGGCTGTCCAGGCTGATGGCCTTCTTGATATCTCTGGAAAGTCCCCATGCTGCATCAACAGAGATGTATGGGTCGCTTCCGATAACCTTCATTCCCAGTGCAGATGCGCTGTTTGCAACCATTACACCAATGGCGCCCAGACCAATTACACCCAGGGTCTTGCCCTTGATCTCGTGGCCTACGAACTGACCTTTGCCTTTCTCCACCAGCTGCGGTACCTCGTCTCCCTTGTCAGCCAGTGTCTTGCACCAGTCGATAGCTGCATTCATATTTCTGGATGCAACCATCATTGATGCGATAACCAGCTCCTTGACGCTGTTTGCATTTGCGCCAGGTGTGTTGATTACTACAATACCTTTCTCGGTGCACTTGTCTATAGGAATATTGTTCACTCCGGCTCCTGCCCTTGCCACTGCAAGGAGGGATGCAGGAAGCTCCATATCGTGCATCTTGAAGCTCCGCAGGATGATTCCGTCGGGATTTGTCATCTCGGAAGCGGTTTCATATTTGTCTCTCTCCAGCAGGGAAAGTCCTGCCAGGGAAATCTTGTTGAGGGTCTGAATCTTGAACATATCAGTTCTCCTTTGCGAATTTATCCATGAATTCAACCAGCTTCTTCACACCTTCCAGTGTCATTGCATTGTAGATGCTGGCTCTCATTCCGCCTACCAGTCTGTGTCCGCCAAGGTTTGCAAGCCCTGCAGCCGCAGCCTCTTTCACAAACTTCTTGTTGATGGCGTCTGCCTCTTCTCCTGTGTACTTGGTCAGGAAAGGTACGTTCATAAGGGATCTGCTTCCCTTTGCGGCTGTTGCGTGGTAGAAGTTGCTGTTGTCCAGGTAGTTGTACAGGTAGTCTGCCTTCTCCCTGTTCCGCTTTCCCATTCCCTCGGCTCCGCCGTTCTTCTCGATCCAGTTGAGCACTTTGCCTACAACATAGATTGCATAGCAAGGAGGTGTATTGTACATGCTCTCGCCGTCCACATGGGTCTTGTATGTAAGCATGGTAGGTGTTCCGGCCAGCGGTGTCTCGGTGATAAGGTCCTCTCTGATGATGACAACTGTAACACCTGCAGGTCCCAGGTTCTTCTGTGCTCCGGCATAGAGCAGACCGAACTTTGTCACATCCAGAGGTTCGCTCAAGATGCAGGAAGAGATATCTGCCACCAGCGGAATGTCCCCTGTGTCTGGGATATACTCATAGTGGGTTCCCATGATTGTGTTGTTGAAGCAGATGTATACGTAATCGTAGTCGCCTGTAACCTTCTCAACTCTTGGGATATAGCTGAACCCCTTGTCCTCGGAAGAAGCGATCTCATCAACAGTGATGAACTTCTTTGCCTCTGCGGCAGCTTTCTTTGCCCATACTCCGGTTCTGATATATGCGGCTTTCTTTTGCTTGAGTCCCAGGTTCAGAGGGATCATTGCAAACTGTGTGGAACCGCCACCCTGGAGGAAGAGGATCTTATAGTTGTCTGGCACATTCATCAGCTTTCTTACTTTTGCCTCTGCTTCTGTGATAATAGGCTTGAATGCGGCGCTCCGGTGGCTCATCTCCATTACAGACTGACCTGTTCCGTTGTAGTTGAGCATTTCTGCTGCACATTCCTTAAGCACTTCTTCTGGCAGGCAAGATGGACCTGCGGAAAAATTGTAAACTCTATCCATTTTTAAACTCCTTTTTCCAAATCTGGTATCATTGCTGTCAGAAACCGTAACTCTTCTGCAAAATGGACATTCCTGACCGCTATATCCTTATCCCCCAAGATAGCCGGGGAAAAGTTCAGAATTCCCTTTATGCCCCCCTCTTTCATCCGCTGCATCGTCATCTCGGCAGCCTGGGCAGGTACGGCAATTATTCCCAGGTCTATCCTCATCTCCCTTATCCTGTCTGCCATCTCATAGGCAGGGAACAGGGGAACATCCGACTTCATCACCTCTATTTTGTTGATATTGGTGTCAAAACCGGCCACTATTATGAACTGGCCACCTTCCTGCACGGGATTCTTTATGAAGGAAGAACCCAGAAGGCCTATTCCGGCCACACATACCCTCAGTGGGGCACCGAAGTTGAACAGGCCATTGATGAAGTCCAGAAGCTCCCCGGCCTTGTAGCCTGCATTTGAGCTTTTGACCTTGCCGGCCACGCTCAGATCCTTCCGGATGGTGTGGGCCGGTATATTCACCAGCTTGCCCAGCTTTGCGGAGGAAAGCACAGTCTCCCGGTCCATTCCCAGAAGCACCCTGTATATCAAACAGAGCCTTGATACTGTCTGGACTGGCAACTGAAAACTCACCTTCAAACCTCGGTTGTGAAATTTTTCACAAGTAATAATATATTGATTTCCAGCCCCTGTGTCAATATGTTTTGAAAGAAATCTTAACATTCTTTGAAAATATGTGTTATAGTAGGGGTGATGAAGCGGTTTATCCCACTTGCATTCCTTTTATTATTACTCACCAGCCTAATTTATGCCGATGAAAGCCAGGCTAAGAACTACATGATCTCTGTGCGGCTCAAGGAAGGGCACGACAAGGTTCGCATCGATTTCACTGCTCCAGATAAGCACAGGATATATACCTACCGGGATCTGAAGAATGATATCGTGACTTTCTACACCTCATCAATCGGATTTATCCCTTCAGATATCACAGTGCAGCAGTTCGATACAGGCATGGATATGATAGAATCCATAGACAGGAAGGAGATCGTCCTGGATGGAAAGCCTTCTTTGGAACCGCTTCCTGCCGATTTCAAGCAGATTCTTGAGAATGATCCGGCCCAGTGGCGCTATTCCGACTGGGAAGTCTATAGATGGGAAAGTTTCCCTGGAATTTTAATAATAGACTTTCAAAACTATAATATTCAGAGCCATATGCTCAAGCGGCTCTCCTATTTTGTGGAGAAGAGGGGCTACACCGGGAAGATTCACAGTTTCCTCCGCCTCTCAGGAAAGTCAGACTGGAATGCCCACAACTACAAGGCAAAGGATCTGGCTGCCTTCTTCACCGAGGCACAGCGTAGCAATGCGCTCCTTACATCTTCTGAGTCATATCTGATGGAGCTTCTTCTGGCCAACGGCATAATAGAGAGGGGCGAGGCTGGTTATACAGGCGGCGAGGATAAGGGAATAGTGTCTGTATCTCAGGAGAGCGCTCCCCATGTCCGGTCCCTGCTTCTTACCCACGAGGGGTATCATGGCCTTTTCTATGCGGCGCCGGGGCTCAAGGAGCTGGTGTATGACCTGTGGGATAAGCTGGCACCCGAGGCTCAGGAGATGTGGGTTGAGTACCTGCGTACCGCAGATGCCTGGAACTATGATTACAGGAATGGATATCTCCTGCGGAACGAGATGCTGGGTTATATGATGCAGCAGAAGGATTTTGCCGAGTATTTTGACAACATGATGTTCCCCCGGCTTTTAAAGCGGATTCCCGACAAGGCGGAGCACTTCCAGGGGATCCGGGATGCTGCAAGGCAGGCATTCCTGGACACAGCTTTGAAAATAGCGGTATTCCTTCAGAACAACTATAATCTTTCCCCAGGGAACCTTTCCTACATGCGGGAAGTGCGTCCGTAACTGCAAATATCTTTAAGCAGACATTTATCACACTCAGGCTTCCGGGCATGGCAGCACTCCCTTCCATGGAGGTTGGCAGTCATGGAGAACCGGTACTGTTTCTCCTGGGGCAGTATTTTCCTTATGTCGGCCTCCACTTTGTCCGGCTCTGTGTTCTTGGTCAGCCCAAGGCGGTAAGTGACCCGCTTGAAGTGGGTGTCCACAATGACAGCAGGCTTGTCGAATACAGTGCCTACCACCACATTGGCAGTCTTGCGGCCGACACCGGGCAGCTTGACCAGCTCTTCTATACTGTTGGGGACAACCCCGCCGTAAAGCTCCAGGAGCTTCTGGGATGTGGCCTTTATATTCTTTGCTTTGGCATGGAAGAAGCCGGTGGCATGGATCAGCTTCTCCAGAACCGGGATGTCGGCCTTTGCCATCGCTTCCGGGGTAGGGAATTTGGCAAACAGGGCGGGAACAACCCGCATCACCTGCTCATCGGTGGTCTGGGCGCTGAGTATCACGGCGATTAGAAGCTCAAAGTTGTTGCGGAAGTGGAGAAACTGTATCTCCGGAGGATAGTGGGCATCTAAAATATCTGCAATCTGCACAGCTTTTGCTTTGATAGTCATATGAAAATAAAATATCATTTATATCTTGACCGTGTAAAGGTAAATCTTTATACTAGGCTTTGTATCGGAATGTGGCCCAGTGGCTAGGGCACCTGGTTTGGGACCAGGGTATCGTGAGTTCGAGTCTCACCATTCCGATATTTTTTTTGCCCGCAACAAATTACAAAAAACTTTCAAAAAATCAAAAAAAATTTTCAAAAAGTCAAATCAAAAATAACTTTTTTGCAGTTACTTAGGCATGAAGTGGATAAAAATCTTTTTGCTTGCAGTTCTGCTGATCTCTTGTGGCAATGCTCAGAATGGCCAAAATTATCAAGCCTTCAGTGTTGCCAAGGACCTTTTTCTCCAGGGGAATTCCCAAGGTGCTCTGGAAAAGCTGGAGACCCTTGAGAAACAGAACCCGTCGTATCTTCTTCCTTTTAATCTGGATGGAAGAATAAGTCTTTTCACTGGCCAGTATGAAAGGGCAGAAAAGAGGCTTAATCATGTCCTGAAACGCAGTCCTTTGGATTTTGATGCCCTGCGCTGGATGGCCAACCTTTATCTTCTTACAGAGCGATATGAAGAGGCAGAGAAGCTGGTCTCCATAGCCCTTGAGAATTATGTGGAGGAGCCTCGGCTGCTGCTTCTTCTTGCTGCCAGCTTTAAGGAGCAGGGAAAGGTTAAGGAGGCTGTGGTTGCATATCACAGGGCGTACTTGTTCGAGGTTGAACTTGCCTATGCCCATTATGAGATGGCTCAGCTTTATTCCCAGTTTGGCCTGGAAAAGGAATGCAAGGAGCAGCTGGAACGTGCTTCGGCTCTTTCTGAGAGGAGGTTCAATGAATAGATGGATTATTTTCTTATATTTTTTTATTTCACTCTCTCTTCCTGTTCCAGCCTTTGAACCATTCACTCTCAGCAAAGCAATTGCAAAGGGCCTTGATAACAATCTCAGTCTTGAATTTGCGAAGCAGGAGAACCGTATAGGAATAAAAAATATGCGGATGAAGTATAGAAAATTCTTCCCCAATTTGAATGTAGGCTACTCAGCCACCGATACAGTCACTTACTATGCAGACGACAGCCATTCCAGACAGTTGAGCGCAACCTTGACCCAGCTTATTTATGACAGAGGAGTGCTTCATTCTTCCATACATCTTGAAAAGGAACGGCTTGCTCTTGAGGCTCATCAGAACAATCTTAACCGTACATTCTTTATCTTCTCGGTGATAGACGGTTATAAGAATGTGCTTGAGCTTGCAAAGGAACTGGAGATATCAAGACAGGCGCGAAATGCAGTATCCAAGCAGGTTGAGATAGGACATCTGGAGAGAAATCTTGGAGAGATAACCCAGTTCGATTTTCTGGAACTTGAGCTGGCATTGGCAGATATGGATATACAGATAACACAGATATCTCAGAAGCTGGATGAGGCAAAATCGGCTTTTGCATCAGTTATGAATATGCATTCCAACGATGTTCCTGTACTGGCGGGGGAATTGAACTATCTCTATGGCGGCTTTGTGACTGAGAGCAGTGATTATTACGTTTCTCAAGCCATGAAAAACAGTCTTGTTCTGCAGGAGATTGAGTTTGCAGAGCATAAGGCTCATGCCGATTATGCTCTTCTGAAGAAAAAGTATGTTCCAGATATCTCTCTTTCATGCACAGCATCAGTTTCGGGGGAATCTTATCCACTTACAGAAAAAAGCTTCTCTATATTTCTTAACCTGGATTTCGATACACCTGCACTTCCTGCCTCTATAAGTGCAGGAATCGGTAAAAATTCTGATGAGCAGCGATATAGGAAAGTTACGGCAGATGCTGATGTGATGGGAAATTCAGAATCGCTATACTCCAGCCAGAATGGAAAGGTGGCAATGGAGCGGACCAAGTGGAATCTTGAGAAGTACAAAAGGGAATGCAGGGAGGAGATTGAGGGGCAGCATAAGGCGATTCTTGTGCTCAAGGAGAATCTTGAGGCCGCACGGCGGCGGATTGAGCTTGAGCAGAAGAAGGTGGAGATAGAAGAACTCAAAGTTCAGCTGGGAGAGGAGAAGCGGATTGATTATGTGGAAAGCCAGATAGCGCTGGCACAGAACAGAATAAAAGTTTTCCAGACTATCTCCCGCCTCTATTCCATGGAGATTGCATTTATGAATCTTTGCGGCATCGGAGAACCTGCTTCCTCAGGCAAATACCTTATCGTAGGGAGCGGCTTATGAGAAATCTATTCTTTTTTTTCCTGCTTATAGCTCTTTTCTCCTTGGCTTTATTCTGCTGCCGTAAACCAGAGGAGAAGATTGAGAAGGCTGTTGAAATAAATACTGCAGTTGCTGGCAGAGAGATGGCTGCTCCTGTAATATCGGCATTTGGGTCCATTGTCTACAAAGCTAAGGCCGATGTCTATCCTACCTCCATTTCCAACGTGAAGGCATTATTTGTAGATAAAGGGATGAATGTAAGCAAAGGCGACATTCTGGCATTGCTGGATGATGTGAAGCTCCAAGTGCAGCTGCGGCAGTCTGAGTCTGATGTACAGTCCAAGAAAGCCCTGGTTGCTTTGGCAAAAGCACAGTTTGACGAGGGGTGCCAGAATGCGCGAAAAACTATCCTTTCTATAGACCGGATTCAATGTGCAGTGGATCAGAAGCAGAAAGAGTACGACAATCTTAAGCGCATCTATAACAACAAACTGAAGCTTCATATCATAGGGGGGCTTTCTGACGAAGAACTCCAGTCAATTAAGATGAATATGGACTCGGCAGGCAGTGCTTTAGAACAGGCACTTCTTGAACTCAGGACTGCCAGGGTGGGTTTTTCTGATAAGGATATATATGGTGCTGGATATGAGATTCCTGAGGATAAAAAAGAGTACGAAGATCTTCTGATTCAGATCAATACTGCCACCTTGAAGGCTCAGCTGGAAGCGGCCAGGGCTGAACTGGAAGCGGCCCAGTCCCAGATGGAGAATATCAAGCTATACCTGGAAGAGACAAAAATAAAGTCTCCGATTGACGGTATTGTTGCGGAACGGTATGTGGACATAGGTGAGAAGGCAGATACTGAGACCAGGCTTTTTACCTTATTTTCAACCGAATCGGTATATGTATCTGTGACCGTGAATGCCCAGCGTTGCAATGAGATTTCTGAAGGATGCACTGCAACTGTTCGCCTGGGGTCTGCAGTTCACAACGGTGTTGTAGAACAAGTTGCCCCTTATGCAGATACAAAAACTGGTGGTAGAACATTGAAGATTGAAGTGGATAACAAGGACAAGTCCCTTATTCCCGGCCTTTTTGCAGATGTCTTGATCACCATTGGAGAAAAACAACTCCGTCTTTCTGTACCCAAGGAGGCAGTACTGCACAAGCAGGATGATTATAGTGATGCATCCCTTTTTCTTATACGGGATGGTCATGCTTTCCTGCAGAACGTGACAGTGGATTTTATCACTGATTCAAAAGTCTTCCTGAAGGAAGGACTCAAAGATGGGGATGTGGTTGCAGTATCCCGTCTGGGACTCCTCTCTGACGGATGTGAAGTGGAGGTAAGATGAGAAATATTATTTGCATTATCATATGTTTGATATGTCTCTCCTGTGGGATTATCGATTTTTCCCCTTCTGAATCCATAAAGGTTAACCCGTCAAAATACAATCAGATCATAGGAGAAAATGAAGATATTTATATCAAATATGGTTTCTCGCCAGATCATGTCTCTGCCCAGTCAGCCTTCGAGCTTCAGGATGCTGACGGCAGAGTAGGTGGTTCTTTTAAGTGGAAAGACAATACCATGGTGTTTGTTCCTTTGGAGCACCTTGAACCAGCCCGGAGATATTTGCTCAAATATGCAGGCGAGGTTTCTGATAAATCAGGGAAGGTGCATAAGTACAATATTTATACTCCTTTCTTCTATATGATAAAACAGGCTGATAAACCTGATATCACCAGAATGAATCCTGCCGATGGCAGTACTATACAGGCCTTTGATAAAATAGTTTTCTCTTTTTCGGAGCCTATGTCCCTTCCTTCCTTTCTTAGGGGTTTGACTGTCGCTCCTGATACTGAATATTCAGATGAATGGAATGGGGATCATACCCAGCTGATCTTGACACCAAGATCTGGTTGGAAAGAACATCAGGTATACAGTTTTTCTTTTGCAGGTTCGATAACATCAGCCGAAGGAATTCCTATTGCCGAACCAAAGACCTTCTATCTGTATTCCAGCACCGGTGCTGCTCTGCCATCTGTAATATCAATTGATACGGCATTGAATGACGGTCTTTCATATCCTCTGCTCCTGTCTGGTCTGGAAGGGGTAAAAAGTAAAGATGCTATAAGAATAACTTTCTCTGTACCGATGGATGCTGATGCCACAGAAGACGCTTTTTCCATCACTCCAGATATCCTTGGCCATACCTGCTGGCTTGATGACAGCACCTTGGTATTTGTTCCAGAAACAGAGTGGCAGGGCGAAACTTCATATTCGGTATCAGTAGGTACATCTGCCAGGAGTAGAAAAGGGCTCTGTCTCTCAGATCAGTTTGAGATCAGTTTTACTCCGGATGTTACACCTCTTAAGCTTCTTTATATAGAAGGTAAGGCTGCCGATGGATTCCCCATCTCAGTTTTTAATCCTCATCAGGAGGTTGATATTGATGTTGGTGATGCTCTCTTGCCGGAAAACACTTATATCTTTGGCTTTGTATTCAACCATACATTTACGACATCAGAGGAAAAGGAACATATTTATTCAGGCATAAAGCTTAAAGGAATTTTCCCGCCATCACTTTCTTCTCCGAAGGTCATGTCTCTTTTCTGGTCTGGGGACAGTAAGATTCAGGTCACTTATACAGGTTTTGAACCAGAGGGTCGCATTTATTCATTGGATGTGAACGGTCTTGAGAAAATAACCTTGAGGACGCGATGATGAAAAAAATATTTTTGATTGTATTTGTTTTTGTCTCCTGCGGCATTGCAGAAGAATACACTCATATGAAATCACCAGAGGTTTCAGACTGCTCCTATGGTGAAGGCTGTATACAGGTAACTTTTTCTTCTGAAATGAAAAGGGGAATTACGGAGCAGGCTTTCTCTTGTCTGTGCAATGATGATGTGGCTTCTGGTATGTTTGTGTGGTATGAGAAAAAAATGTGTTTTTATCCAGACGAGGGAATCAAGGATAAAAGCAGATATGAGGTGGAGGTTGGAACCAGGGCCGAGGACAGATATGGAAATTCTCTCAGGGAGACCTTCAGCTATGTTTTCTCCACCTTGGAAAAAGAAGAGAGTTTATTTGTTCAAAAAATGAACATATCTGATGGCGATGTTGTTGCAGACCTTAGGCAGCCTATCGAGATAACATTTTCCAGTCCAGTGGATAAGGCAACGTTTTACCAGGGTTTTGGTATATCCCCTTTTGTCCCAGGAGCCCACTCCTTTAAGGACAATTGTCAGACTGTTGTCTTTGTGCCTCTTGAAAAGCTGGACTGGAGTTCATCATATACCGTCACTCTGAAAAAGAGTATAGCAGACCAATATGGAAATACACTTGGGGCCGATTGTGCTGTCACATTTTCCACCTCCAGGGAGCCAGCCTGCTCTCTTGAGAAAGTATGTGTGAATAATGGGGTGGAGCTTATATCAGGAGGTGCTGTAAACAAAGGAATAGAAAAAGATGCGGCGCTGGTGCTGACATATTCGGGTACAGTAGATTCTAAAGTTGTAAGAAATCCTGTTGTTATATCTCCAGTTCAGGATTATACAACAGATTGGAACGACGGGTACACCCAATGTACCGTAACCTTCAAAAAGCCCCTTCCGTATAAGACTCTTCTTGAACTTTCAGCAGGTAATGATAAGAGGTATCTCCTTTATGTGGATGGGGAAAGTTCAAAACCTCTAGAGGTGCAGAAAATTAAATTCTATCAGGATTATACGGCGGATGCAGGTGAAGTGCTGGAGCAGGGCAGCGGAATCGTGTTTGAAACTGGTTCTCAGGCTTGCTTTGAGTTTGTTTTATCGGCAGGGAGCAGCGCGGAAATTCTGACTGCAGATGCATATGGAGCGGTGGATGTGGCTGTGTCCCGGGGGAACCTGACCATAGATCTGGAACGGCTTGAGACCGGAAAGAGAGAATCGGGGATTTTATACATAAGAGTATTCTGTTCAATTACAGCAGGAACAATACAAACTCCGGTGGTTGTCTCTGTCAATGGAATGTTGAAAGATTCCAACGGCAATACCTTGGAAAAAGATTATGTGTTGAGGATAAATGCACTGTGAGAAAATGGGATTTTTGCATACAGCATCCTTTCTCTATACTGATCTGCTGGCTTGGTATGGCCCTTTTGGGATTAGGCAGCCTTTTCAAGCTGGACATAGGATTTTATCCCGAGGTTTCTGTTCCGTATGCAACTATAACTACAGAGTTTTCTGGTATGCCGGCAGACGATGTGGAGAAGCTGGTCACAATACCTCTTGAAAACAGCCTTTCTGCTGTAAAGAATATCAGACAGATTTTCTCTACGTCAAAAAGAGGCGAAAGCATTATCAACCTTGAGTTGGGCTGGAGTGCAGATATGGCCGTCACAGGGAGTGATATCAGGAATAGGATTGATGCAGTATACCCTTTTCTACCTGAAAAAGTTTCCAGACCGATACTTTCATTCAAATCATTTGCTGATTCTCATATCATGACGCTGGCTGTGTTTCCTAAGCAGGGATTCCCCTTTCCCAGGGCTTCGTCATTGGTGGATAGAGAACTGAAAAGCCGTATTTTGTCGCTGGATGGAATTGCACAGGTTCATCTTATAGGGTGCACTGAACCTGAGATTCAGATAGATGTTAATTATCCTCTTCTCATGGCAGCCCATTCCCTTGATATTCAGAAAGTGGCAGAAGTTGTCCGGAAATGTTTTTTCCGTTATCCTGTCGGGAATATAGATGAAGGGGAGCACTGCTATTCGATTAAAGCCGAGACAGATATACAGCAGCCTGATGACCTCCGGCATATTCCGTTGGATATGGAAGGAGCTATGACAGTAGGTGATGTAGCTTCCGTGGTTCTGGGAGAAAAGGAGAGGGATTCGTTTTTCTGTCATAATGGGCAAAATGGAATAGGCCTGAGGATTATAAAGACAGGGGGAAGCAGCCTTCTTAAAACTTGTAGGGAACTTCGGAGTATGGTGGGACAGCTATCCTCTGTTTACGGGAATCTTTTTGATATTGAGATTATAGAAGACAGCTCAATGCCCCTTGAACAGGAGATATGCAATCTGTCAGTCACTATCGTGGCAGGTATCATCTGTGCCTGCATTATCATAATGATTCTGATGCAGAACATTCATGTGGCGTTCATTGTCATCCTGTCCCTACCGTTCTCGCTTCTGCCTCTGTTTGTCTGCATGCACTGCGCCGGCATATCATTGAACATAATCACACTCTCTGCACTTGCTGTAGGTTCTGGAATGGTTTTCGACAACGCTGTGGTGGTCACAGGATATCTTCTTGAGAATAAACCTTATTATAGTTGTGTTCCTGCAGTCATCGGCTCCACCCTCACTACAATCATCATCTTTGTTCCTGTCATTCTTCTCCCTGGCCTCATGGGCAAAGTTTTTTCAACGCTGGCAGTCACTGTCATCATGTATCTTGCTATTTCCTGCCTTGTATCTCTTACCTTGACTCCGGCGTTATTTGCCATGATGAAAGATGGCATCAGATATAGTCCGAAAGCTTTTGCTTTTGAGAAATGGTATGAAAAATATCTGAATAGAATGAGGACAAAGAAGATTATACTTGCTTTCATTGCCTCTGCTGTTCTGCTTCCATTCTGCCTTTTGTTTCTTATACAGTTTAAGACAGTTCCGGAGATGAAATCAAACAATGTTGATATACAGGTTGCATTCCCTTATGGATATCCTTTCTCGTCCTATATGGCTTGGGCCGGCGAGCTGGAAGAGCAGATTTATAAAAGCCGGCTATGTTCAGATATCACAATTTATGGCGGTTATGACAGAGATTCACAGCAGGATTTGAACATATTCATATTCAATATGCGGAATGTGGATAAGGGTAGGGTTGAGCCGCTGTTTGATGATTCAAAATGGGATTATCAGGTACTGGAATCCAAGAACTTTCTTTCTGCTCTGGTAGGGGATGACAGTCTCTATTCCATCACTTCTTCTGATCGGGCAACTCTTGAGAAAGAAGTTTTATCTGTCGGAGATAGAGCGCGGAAAGATGGAGTTTCAGCTACAGCAGTCCATGGTATGAGGATTTTCCCGGAATACATGATTTCAGTCTCTGATAATATTGTTTCTGCAGCCCTCGCTCCTTCTGATATTTTCAATGCTGTTTCACTGGCTGTCGAGGGCTGTGTGGTATCCCAGATGGAACTGGATGGGGAGCCTGTGGATATCAGACTCAGATATGGAAAAGAGTTTGTGGATACACCTGAGAAGATAGCTGCTCTTCAGTTTAAGAATGATGGAAAGATGTTGTTTACCCAACCTTTTATTCAGCTGAAGAAAAGGTATGATTACTTTGCCCTCGACAGGTTGAACCGGCAGAATGCTATACTTCTGACTTTCGTACCTGACAATGGAAATGGTTATGGTGCCAGGAAAATCTCAGATGCGCTGACTAAGATTCATAAGCGGGAAATCTTTATTGTTTTTTCAGGAGCACTGGTGTTTATCTGGTTCGTGCTTGCAATCCAGTTTGAGTCCTGCCGGAAGCCATTTCTTATTCTTTGTACCGTTCCTATGGGTGTTTCGGGAAGCCTTCTTGCCCTGTTTGTGGCGGGAAAGAGCCTGAATATCAGTTCTGTACTGGGGCTTATGATACTCTCTGGAACTGGGGTTAACTCAGGAATACTTATTTTATCTGATGCAGCCCGAGGTGTTCCTATTGCACGGGCCGCTTTATCCCGATTCAGAACAGTTTGCCTGACCCTTTTGTCGACAGTTATGACTCTGCTGCCTGTTGCTCTTTTTGATTCGAATCCAATTCAGAATTGCGCCTCGATTTCTCTGCTTGGTGGACTTCTGTTCGGTACAGCAGCCCTGTTTGCACTTGTGCCTGCTCTTGTAAAGGAGGATTGCAGTGGATAACAATTTTATGAACTTTCGGCTTAAACTTATTTTTCTTGCCCTTTGTATCCTTATTTTCCTTGCTATAAAAGGACATATCAGATTGGGGTATGCCCCAGAACTTGAGAAAAAAAATATTGCAATTGCCTTTGACTATTATGGTGCGTTTGAGAAAGAGGTAGAAAGTCTTGTTTCCAGCCTTGAAGAGGCCTATATGGAATTGGAGGGAATAAAGGATATACACTCAGTATCTGAACCTGGAAAAGGATACATCCTTTGCATGTTCTCCGATAAGACCAAACTCGATGAAGCCTATGTTCAGGTCTCTGATATCACATCCAATGTATGGTCAGATTTCCCAGCTGGAGTGAACCGTCCTTCCATAACACGTAGCTCCAGGGATACATATCCTGTCTACATTTCTTATTTTCCGTTGGAAAAAGAAGCTGATGCTGATCTTATCAAGAAAGCATATGAGGCGGTACCTGGAGTGGGGAATGTAGAACTTGGTGGTCTGAAGAAGAAGGAACTGATGGTGGAGTTGACGTCTGGGCGTTCCGCCGGCATGGCGCTGCCCGGCGAGGTGCTGGGCAGCAGGCTGCGGAGCAGCAACCTTGCACGCAAGGTTGCCATGCCAGGAGGAGAGACGCTGGTTCTTTCTTCCCGCCTCTCTTCGGCAGCGGATTTCAGCCAGGTGCATATGACTCCCAGCTTAAAGCTTTCTGATCTGGCAGATATTAAGCATCAGTTGGCAGTGTCCCAAAGTCTAGGACATATCAATGGGCAATCTGTACTGCTCTTTTTTATAATGAAATCAGGAGAAGGAAATACTGTCCGGCTTTGCCGAGAACTGGAGAAAGTGACGTCACAATTCAACGGCGGTAAACTTTACAGTCTTGGGAAAAAGATAGAAAAATCATTCATAGGTTCCTCTTCTATACTCCTTCTCCTGTTTATTTTTTTATTGTTTGGCCAGTGGTTCAAGACCAGAAATATTCATCTTGCAGCACAGGCTATCTGCCGTTGTATAATAGCTCTCCTTGTCGCCATCTCTTCCGTCACTGCCATAGGTCAACAGGTTGATATGACGGTGATGATGGCCCTTTTCTTAGTTGTTGCTTTTTCGTTTATGGGCGGGAGAGTACAGGTTCAGAATAATGTACCACAACATTACAAAGAACCGATAAACAAACAGGATATATTGATACTCCGCAGCATCGGCAGAAAGAGCATAAACGATTTCACCAGTGAAGATATTGAGAAATCTGGCAAATGGGCATATAAGTTCTGGCAACAGCTTGGAATAAAGTCTCCTTTTTACCGCCGTTTATTTGGTGACTGGCGAGAGGATGATATTAGTAATGTAAATCAGATTAAAGAAATTAAACTTCTTAAAGCCAAAGACCAGAATGAGGCAGTTTCTTATATAAAGGTTAAAGTAAAAGATGGCACGCTGTTTAGAGGTGATAAAACAAATTCTGATACTGGTTTAAAAATTAACATAGGAAGGCAGGTATATGGTGATACTGTTACTTATGCAAACCGAGCATATTCACGAGAAAGAAAACATGACGAATATGAAGCATTTAATAATTATTTAGCAAAGATGTCTATACTTGCCAGCATTGGAGATATTGTTGAAAGGTCTATATTGCTTGATACAAAGATAAATGATGACCAGGAAAACCCGTATAGGAGTTTTATGCACCATTTCTACTGTATTGCAAACATAGGAAACAGTAGTTATTTGGTTAAACTTTTAGTTGATGAAATCAATTCAGAAGGGGGAGATACTTACAGGGCTTACAATGTAAAAGACATAAAAATAGCACCTGTTGTCGGAATCAAGGTTTATAAGCCTTCACGTACAACAAGTGCTGATGGAAGTTCAACTTCCACTTACACTGTAGCAGACCTGCATTCACTTGTCAAGAAATATGATAAAGCGTTTCATCCGAGACATTGTGAACATCGTCCGAAAGAGATTCTTGCTGTACCTGTGTTATTAATCTTTTTAACAATGATTATTTTACTTTATGCCCCAGTTTACCTTATGAACCTGGTGCTTCCATTCTGTGCCGCTCTAACAGCTGGTTGCTGTGCTTCTGCTCTCTTTTTGTATGTTACAAAGAAAATCATATTGCCACAATTCCGTATCCCTCTGTGGGGCTTTTCGCCGATCCTGCTTTTTGCCCTGGGATTGTCCCCGTTTTCCCCGTTCTCGTCCTTTGGCACTGATGTTTCTTTCTCTCTTGAATATGATAGCGGAACTTCTTTTCATTTTATCCAGCAAAGTGCACTTGATATTGAAGCTGACCTTCTGAAATGGAATGCTTTTGATTGTCTTACGCTTCATATCGATCAGGGAAAGGCCTCTTTTACTGTCCTGGGGGTTAAGAAACGCGATATTCTGGCTAAAATCAATAAATTATCAGTTCTGTATCCAGAAATATTCTTTTATATTCCGGAAAAACATACCAGACATTCCATTGATGTGACTGTTTATGGTAATGATGTGTCTGAAATCGAAAATAATATATTGCAACTGGCAAAATATGTGAATAAATATACAAATAATGTGAATATTATCTATAATTTTAAATCTGATGTGACAAATATTGTGTTTGAGATTCCCGTGAAGTGTACTTCGGCAGGACTTTATCCCTATGAGGTTTATAAAACTCTCTATTACACTGTCTCAGAGCCAGTGGTGGACAAATATTTTGCTGATGATATGGAGACTGATGTGAAAATCCGAGGTGATGTCCGGTATCGAGAAACCCTTTCCGGGCTCCTTTCTGTTCCGGTTCTTTCCCCATTTGGCATGGCGGGGGAGGTGGGTGACTATATCAATGTCCGAAGGGAATCAGCTCAGGGACGTATTTATCATAAGAACAGGATGAGGATCTTGAGCTTCTCTGTAACTGGAATCAGAAGGGCAAGACTTCGGGAAATAGTCTCCAAATTCCCTTTTACCGGCAGCTGCCATGGAGAAGTGGGTTAATAAACCCTATTATAATTATATTTTACTTGTATAAGCTCTCTTTTTAGTATATTTTAGAACAAGATAAATTAAAGAGGTATTATCTGTATGAAAAGAAGATTGATAACATCTGCACTGCCTTATGTAAACAATATTCCGCACCTGGGAAACCTTATCCAGATGCTTTCCGGTGATGTTTTTGCCCGGTTCTGCCGGCTCAGGGGTTATGATACCCTATATATCTGCGGTACTGACGAGTATGGTACTGCCACCGAGACCAGAGCTCTGGAGGAGAAGAAGACCCCACGGGAACTGTGTGACTACTATTTTGCAGAACATACAAAGATTTACGACTGGTTCCATATTGATTTTGACAAGTTCGGCCGCACCTCCAATGATGAGTGCACCGAAGTGACCCAGGGGCTTTTCAACGACCTGGACAAGGCCGGACTTATAACTGAGCACACAAACAAGCAGCTTTTCTGTCCTCATTGCAACATGTTCCTATCCGACCGGTATGTGCGCGGTATCTGCCCTAAGTGCGGCGCTGATGATGCCCGGGGCGATCAGTGCGACGGCTGCGGTTCCCTGCTGGATCCGATTGATCTTAAGGAGCCTAAGTGTGTGACCTGTGGATCTACTCCAGAGGTAAGGGAGACCAAGCACCTTTACATAAACCTTCCTGCCATCAGCGGCAAGCTGGAAGCTTGGATGGACAAGGTGAGCAAGGATGGCAAGTGGTCTGACAATGCAATAAACACTACCAAGTCCTGGCTCAAGGCAGGTCTCAACGAACGGGCTATCACCCGTGACCTCAAGTGGGGTATCCCTGTTCCAAAAGCTGGCTATGAGAACAAAGTGTTCTATGTATGGTTCAATGCCCCGATCGGATATATCTCCATAACTGCTCAGCTGGCAAACGAGCTTAAGAAAGCCGGCAAGGCAAGCTTTGACTGGAAGAGCTGGTGGCTCCCGGAGGAAAGCGAGGAGGCCAAGGGCAAGGAAGATATTGAGCTCTTCCAGTTCATCGGAAAGGACAATATCCCATTCCATACAGTGATCTTCCCATGCACACTGCTGGGATCCGGCCACAACTGGACAAAGCTGTTCCATATGAGCTCATCTGAATACTTGAACTACGAGGATGGCAAGTTCAGCAAGTCCCGCGGCGTAGGCGTATTCGGAAGCGATGCCATTGCCACTGGTATTCCTGCTGATGCATGGCGTTTCTATATCTTCTACAACCGGCCGGAGAAATCAGACTTCCAGTTCACCTGGAAGGATTTCCAGGAAAAGATGAACAGCGAACTTATCGGAAACCTGGGCAACTTGGTGAACCGCACCCTTCTGTTTGTCAACAAATACTATGACGGCAAGATTCCGGAGGCTCCTGTGGACGAGGCTCTGTGGGCCGATATCCATGCACGGGAAGCCAAGATTGCCGAGCTTCTTGAGTGGGCAGAACTTAAAGATGCATTCCACGAGATGTTTGCCATCTCCGACATCGCCAACAAAGCATTCCAGGCTGCCGAGCCATGGAAAACCAGGAACACCGACCCAGAGCTGGCTGCCAAGCTTATCCATAACCTGTGCTATGTGATCAAGGACCTTATGATCATGATGCATCCGTATATGCCACAGTACACTCAGAAGGTGATGAGCTATTTCGGCGCCTCAATCTTCGAGAGCCGCGTGGATCTTGGCTCGAAGCCTGGAATGGGCTGGGACGCTGTGGGCAAGACCGAAGGGCTTTCCACAGTAGGGCCGACAGAGGTTTTCTTCAAACCTATGGACAAGAAGACTATGGAATCATTCCGGGATCAGTTCTCCGGCAACCAGAAGGACCGCAAAGAGGCAAAGCCACAGCAGGCCCAGCCGCAGAAGCAGCAGCCTAAAAAGCAGAAGGCTCCAGAGCCTGAAGTGCTGCCCGCTGCGGAGCAGCCCGCATTCTTTGCCAAGAATATACGGCTCAAGGTGGCTAAGATTGTCAGCGTAGAGCGGAACCCCGAGAGCGACAAGCTTTATATTGAACACCTGGATGACGGAAGCGGCGAGGACCGGGTTATCCAGAGCGGCCTGGTGCCATACCTGACTCCGGAGCAGCTTCTGGGCAAGCACATTATCCTGGCTGACAATCTTAAGCCACGTAAGATGCGTGGGGTTGAGAGCCGCGGTATGCTGCTGGCTGCCGACTACAAGGATGCCGATGGCAAAGAATGCGTAGAGGTGCTTTCTGCACCTTGGGCAGCACCTGGAACGAATGTAGTTCTTGAGGGTGACGATGTGAATGCTGTTAAACCGGACAATATTGAGGCAGATATGTTCTTCAGCATTGAGATCAATGTAGTGGATAAAAATGTGGAGATAGGGGGCAAGAAACTGACTGCCGATGGAAAGGTTCTTACTACCGAATTCACTGTGAACGGCGGGGTGCACTGATTTGTCCGGCGCATTTCTCCAAAGCAATCTATGGACCCTCTTTAAGGGCTCTTTTGAAATGGAGCCTTATTCTTTCCACTTCGAAGGTAAGCTTGTAAATGCATATCTTCGCCGTTTCTTTAAGGTCTTTTCCCTTATTTATATTCCTTATGCACCCATTGAGCAGGAAAGGCTTGAAGAGGTTTCTGCCTACCTTAAGCCCATGCTTCCGAAGAGTTGTCTCTTTATCCGCTGGGACCTGCCTTGGTATGTAAAGGAAGAGGGGGCGTGGCCAAATGCACCTGAATCCTTCCATAGGGCTACTATGGATGTCCAGCCTCCTTCCTCTGTTATCCTGAATATTTCCCGACCTCTGGAAGAAATCCGCAAAGGGTTTAAGGAGAGAGCCCGCAGGAATGTAAAGACTGCAGAGAAGAAAGGGGTTGTTATAACCTGTCATGGTGCTGAGAAAATTCCTGTCTGGTATAATCTTTATAAAGAGACTTCTGAAAGGGACAGAATTTCCATACATCCTGAGGTCTATTATCAAAAACTGTTTGAACTGGCCAAAAACCAGAAGAGGCTTGATGTGCGTCTTTATATGGCATCGGTAGATGGGGATGAGATAGCTGGAATCATAACCATATTTGACGGAGTAGAGGCTACCTATCTATATGGTGCCACTGCCAATCGGAAGAGTGAGACAAGGCCTGCTTATGCTCTCCAGTGGCGGGCAATCCAGGATGCCAAAGCTGCAGGTTGTCTGGAGTATGATTTCTTCGGTATGTCACCGACAGATGACCCTAATCATCCAATGCATGGTTTATATCTGTTCAAGACAGGGTGGGGTGGCACAATAATCCACCGTCCTGGCTGCTGGGATTATCCATGCCATCCGATTCTGTATCGGATGTTCCGTATAGCAGAAGCTGTCCGCAAGTGGTATTTCAAGAAGTTCAGGAAAAAGAAGTAATCAGGATTCCAGTGTGTATTCGGCTTTGAGTTTCTTCTCAAGGAGCATATAGGCTCTGTCCACAGCTCCCTCAATGGTGGAGGCTCCAGTCTGCCCTTCAGTGTAGTAGGGGGAAAGCTCCAGGGCTTCCTCGTTGTCCATAAGGACTGTATTCAGGGTATACTTTATCATCTGATTCGGATTGCCAGGCAGTTTATACTCATACATCTCAACAGTACAAATAAGCTCATATCTGGATTCCTTAGGTGTGGTCTTGAATCCATAACTCTGCAGCTTTCCTGCAAACACCTTCTGAATTTTATTGTTCCAGTCGCCGGTGGTTCCTGCTATGGAAATATGGATAGGCACCTTCTGCTGCAACTGGCTCAATGCTTTCTTCACCTTGTTGGGCGAGATTATCTTATCCTCCACCAGCATAGCATCTGCGCTGTTCAGGACAGTGAGGATAGATATATACTCGTTCTGCTTTTCTGCCAGATCAAAGGCACTCTTGTGGTTCATGCAGGCTGAGAGAGGGCTTTCATCCTCTGCTGTTGCAGTCAGTTCAACTATATCGTCATGCAGCTTTGCAATTTCCCGTGAATAGTAATTTGCCGCATCATATTTATCAATAAGGGCCAGGGCGTAACATGTCCCGTCCGGTGCACTCCAGGTCAGCTTTATCTCGGCATTAATCAATGATTTTATATCTGTATGAAGAGAAATATCCTGACTTATGCTTGTTCTCCCTTGATAATTCTGCCCCTGTGCGCCGTGGGACTCCGCTAAATTCTTTGAAGATTTAGTTTCTGCGCTTACGCTCTGACCAAAAATAGAAGCAAGTGCATTGATAGCACTTGCCTCTGCTGCTTTTCTATCTTTACCAGTGCCTACTGCGGTAATATATGAATCTTTATCATATATGGCTGACGGATTATCAACCCACTCCGGGGGAAGTTCTGCAAAGCAGTTGGAGCATACCAGGAAGAGGCATAAACTGGCAATAAGATAGAAAATGTTCTTCATGTTATTTCAGACACTCCACCTGTACCAGATTCAACTGTCCGGCCTTAACTTCGACGGTTTTCTTGACAGGTTCACTTTCGCCAGGGAACTGTACGACAACTTCATATGTGCCAGGATCAAGATCGATTCCGCCAGCCTGTACTTCTGCAGGATAGTAGTGGGCTCCTCTGATATCTGCATGATCGTTCATGAGAGCTGCCCTGATTTTGTCTCCTGCGCTTCCGAGACTAGCTTCTGCTGCTTTCCTTGCAATCGGGTTTGAAATGGTAGATGGGTCCGGGAGAAGCAGGTAGGAAACGAACAGAGGAATAGCCTTGAACATTGATCTGTACATACTTCTCCGTGCTGCCATATACTGCTTTCTTGCAGTGCATTTGCCTGCTATGGCACTTACATTCTCGATTGTCTCAAGTGGGAAAGTGTTTCCGTTGATGGTAACTGTGCATGGTCCTTCTTTCAATGTTGTTCTATTCCGAAGTCCTGAGTAAACAACTTTTACCATTGCCCCGCTTAATGGATTGTTTGGTGCATTTAATCTGCTGGCGATATCAATGTTTGCATTCTTCAACTGTTCATTTGACTCAAGCTGGGATGTAAGGAATCCAGTAGGAGCTGGTGCACTGATTGGATCAGCCTCAACCTTCTCGGCCATCAGACCTTTCAGAGCCAATACATTGAGACGCGCCTTTCCTGCTGGAAGAGAACCTCTCTCTACCTCGGCTGTTGCTGGCATATGCTGTCCCTCATAGCTGTCCTGGGCATATGACTCTTTCATCTGCTTATACAGGAAATCTCTCTGATCGCCATCCCGGTCATTATATTTGTTGTAGATAAGTGCCAGGTAATTTGCCAGTGCAGAATTGTGATATACAATATTTGCTGGCTTTGGAAGTTTCTCTGTGGATTCTTTGTCCAGTTCTCCTGCCCCGTTCATCTTTTCAGTGAGCGCCTTATTGTACTGATCCATTGCCAGTAGCATCTCCCGGATGTTCTTAAGGTCCTGGAATGCGGCGTCTGCAGTTGCTGGATTATCCAGTTTTGCCACTGCATCAAAGATAATCGCATAGACATCCTCATAATCATATGTCACATATGGCTGAGAGTATTCATCTGCAAAGAATGTTGACAATACAACCTTGTCTGCACCGGCATATTTCTCATTGAGTGTATCCATGTTTGCCACTGGGCCAAGGTGAGAGATTGCTGCTTCATTCTCGTCTGCATACAGCTTGATCATTCCTGCATCCATGTTGTATACATCATCAGATCCAAGATAAGCTCTGTTGGTCTCATCTGAAATGAGGGCATATGCATCTGCATATTCTCCAGCTGTTACAGCCGCATTGATTGGCACAAGATAATTGCCGGATTTTGCTTCCTTGGATTTTCCTGCTTTCTTCTTCTCTTT
The DNA here is from genome assembly GCA_017535435.1 of Spirochaetia bacterium. Lineage (GTDB taxonomy): Bacteria > Spirochaetota > Spirochaetia > CADAEX01 > CADAEX01 > CADAEX01. The sequence continues at coordinate 31,610 of JAFXTY010000029.1, forward strand.
TGCCTTCTGCTTTTCAGCTTTCTGCTGCTCTTTAGCTGCCTGTTTGTCAGACTTGACTGTTTTCTCTTCCTTCGCACCATCTGTTGCCGCACTCTTTTCTGTTGTGCCGCATGCTGCGAAGAACATTGTACAGAGCACCAAGATGAGTGCTCCCTTCAAAATCTTTTTCATTAGTTTCTCCTTTTATTTTTTTCCAATGACTTTTTTGATTTCTTTATTCTCACCGCGCCATATCATCTCGCCTGTCTCGATATCAACAAGCTCTGCATATATGAAATATGTTCTAAGCGATGTCTTGTTATCAGTATCCACAATAGTTTTTACTGAGCCTGTAAGAACCAGATCTGGAATCAGCTCGTTGGCCACTTCCTTTTGCTGGGACATATCTGCTTGCCAACTCTGACGTGCCATCCGTTCTTCCCTTATCTCCTCTATTCTTTTGCGGGATGCTATGAATCTGGCTTTCCCGGAGTTAAGGATTGCTGTGGTTATGCCTTCTGTCAGAATGGATGTGTCAATATATTCACTGCTGTCATTTCTGAAAGAACCACCAGTAATAATAGGCCTGCGTCCAAGGTCTTCCTTATATCCCATGAAACTGCCGGAATTCAGGGCCTGTTCTATAAGGCTCTCAGAGACAATTCTGGCATCTGTGTCGTTCCAGTAGCCACTTAAATCAACCTGCTTGCCGGCATCTACCCGGTTCACTTTTTTCGCAAAACATGGGCAGGCTGCCAGCATGACAAGCAGCAATATACAGATTATCTTCTTCATCTGCTTACTTCGCTGCTAAGATCGGTGGTGGAAAGTTCCTTGGCAAGGTCATCTGCCATTGCCTCGGCCTTCTTCTGGTCTGCTGAGTCAAAGTCTTTGATGATAGTGTCCAGATAGCTGCTCAGAAGCTTTTGGTAGAGCTCTTTGTCTATGGTATAGAACTGAACAACATTGTATTCGTCTTTAACTGTTTTTTTGACATTGTCGATGATCCGCTGCTGTGCCCAGAAATCTGTTTTCTTCTGGAATCCGGCAAACTTTGCCTTTGTGCTTGAGGCATAGATTGCCTTCTGGGTTTTCTCCTTATTGGAGAGGACACCACTGAACCGCTGCTCAACTATAGTCTGGAGTGATGTGGCAATCTGATAATTGAACTCTGCATTCTGGAGCCAGCTCTGAACCAGTTCTAGGTTTGTCCCTTTTCCTTCAATCTTGAATATAGTTGCATCCTTGCAGTTGAACTTCTCCTTGAAGGAATCATAGTCATCCTGGAGGGCATCCATGAACCATTCCGGCATCGGGGCTCCAAAAGCTTTGTTCTTATAGTCGATTATCACAGTCTGCGGGATGGCTGGGTTTGCGGCCTGCTGTGCAACTGCTGGCTGGGCCGGCTCTGCAGCCGGAGGTGTTTCTTTGGCTGCCTTTGATGTTGTTCCGCAGCTTATAAGAGCGATTGCAATTAAGCAAAGCACTGCGATTGAGGTAAATTTTTTCATTAATCTCTCCTTTTATACGCCAATTGAAGTATTAGGGAAATAAAATACAACTATTTCTGCGTATTGTCAACATATATTTACGCATTTTGAAGTATTATTTAATTATGGAAGCAAATTTCCGGAAGAACCTGAGAGATTTACTGGACTATAAATGTATTTCTGTCAAGGAATTAGCTGAAATGACCCAAATCCCTAAAAGGACCCTAGAGAACTATCTGGGGAGCCGTGCTTCCATGCCGCCAGCCGATTATGCCCACCGGATTGCCAAGGCGCTCCATGTGACTGTGGAGTATCTCTTCTCGGATGAAGATGGCAGGTCTGACGATACAATCCCAGAATATGGTCTTGTCATGAACGAACTGAAGAATCTGCCCAAGGAAGATATAAAGATGGTGCTGGGCATTGTACAGGCTGTGCTGAAGAATAAAAAACCAAATTAATAGAGCATCAAAATAAAATAATCTTATTATAAATATTAATAAAATTAATGCTTGAAAATTTTGAGCTGCACAACTCAATAATTCTTTTTTTCTGGCAAAAATGCAGTAAAAAAAAGTCTCTTGAATGATCAAAATGGGGCTGGCTATAGCTTTAGATAAAGTAAAAGCTAAAATACATAACTATTATTTATGAAAAAATGATGTTTGAAATGGACTTAAAGTTATGTCTGATAATCAATTATAAAAAAGTTTTATTTTTTTGAAAATTTTATCTGCTAAATACCCCTAAAAATCTGTATATAGGTGAGAGGGTTTTGGATCTGCCAATATGCAGAAAAACCTGGCAAAAATAAATGCAAATATTATTTAATTTATAAGATATAGTTATAACTTTAACTTTCGCTTCAGATTAATTTTTGGCACAAGAGGCATGTTTTAGGGTATATATAGTGAAGGGAGGGACAAAATAAAGCACCCGCCCGCAAGCTACGGTCTGGCACGTGAGAAAAAATTTAACTTTTTTGCTTTAAAACCCTATGATTTCATAAAGTTGCCAAATCTGGCATCATAATCACTCGTCCAAAAACATTTCTTTATAATATAATTAAATAAAAACTTTTTTATTTTTTTTTCAACTTTTTGCTTTTTATAGCCCCTCAAATTTCCCTTATATAAGTGAATTTTTTTTGAAAGGAGAAAATGAAAATGATTTTTGAAGAAATTTGGACAGATGATGATGAATTTGATGAGATTGCCTATGAAGTGAACATCAATATGATAGAGGATGAATATCTGAAGGATTTGGAACACGAGGATGCATTGGATTATGGTGATTTTTCTAGAATAAAAGATTAACAGAACGGTATTTATAAAAACCTTTAAGGGACTGAGAAATCAGCCCCTTTTTTTGTCTTTGGAGGGAAAATGACAAGGTTAGTAATTGACAGGAAGTTCAGGAAAGCGGGCTGGAGAATTATCCATGGTAAGTCACATGACCAGGCAGTGAGCCCAACGGGGCAGAAGGTGTCTTTGCCTCGGCATAGAGGAGATCTGGCTATGGGGACTGTAATTAACATCTTAAAAATGTCAATTTGCTGTAATTAAAGCTAAAACACAACATACAAAAACCTACAAGGGACTGAGAAATCAGTCCCTTTTTTTTGCTTTCGGAGGGAAAAATGAATCAATCAGTTAATGAATTGTGCATAAGATGTGCATTCTTTGATGTGAAGGAAGGGTGTGCCCTGGACCGGCACTGGAAACGTGGAAAAGATGGCAAGATTACCTGTCATGACTTTATGCCCCCGGAGGCAATCACACTGCCTGCCAGCGACAGCCGGTATACTGTTGTCCATGGTATTGTGGATGTTTGGATGGGGCAAGGTTCTGAAAAAAGTTCAGAGTGACGGTACCCACCGGTCGCCTTTAAGCTCCAGACCGTACTGTTCCCTCAGATTCCACACCAGCCCCTTCTGCACAGAGCGGACAGCCCTGACAAAGTCTGTGTCCTCGTGCTCGGAAAGGTAAGATCGGCAGCATTCCAGGTCGGAGGCCAACATATTGTCCATAAGCAGCTTGGAGGCGATGAATCTCTCGTACTTTTCCACTGCGAATATCATCAGGTTGTCCAGCAGCCCTATGACTTCCCAGGTAATCTGCTCCGCCTGGGAGTACTGGCCGATATCCTTGTTCTGGTTGCTCAGCCGGATAGGAAGGTTTTCTATTATCCGGTCCAGGTTCTCCACCAGGTATTCCAGGTTGAATAGGCCAGTGGCGCAGTTGAACAGGATCGGTATTCCCGCATCCTCGTTCTTTTTTACAAACTCATTGGACACAGCCCGGCCGATATCGCCGCAGGTAAGGTGACCGTTCCTCTCCCTGATAAGTATTCCCCCCTTCACATCCATCGGTGTCTTGAAGGAGAAGTCGAAGGTGGCCTGCCGTCCTGAAAGGGCCAGTGCTGCAAGCTCGACTGGTGTTATAGTGAACCCGATGTTGTCCACATTCCCCAGGTAGACGAACTTTTTTCCCGCAGCCAGAAGCTTTTTATAGATGTCACGAAGCACTATGAAGTTCTGTCCATGTCCTCCGGGGAGTCCATAATAGCTGCCATCCTTGTCCTTGAAGAATGAGAGGGGATAGCCTGCCGATGTGGGGGTGAATGCAGGAATCAATGGCTGTACAGCACTCTCCGGCTCTGTGACATCCACTCCGGTCCGGGTTATCAGATCCTTCAGAATAGGGGAGTTCTTGTATTCTTTATACTTGGCCGCCAGTCTGGCATCGGTGTTGTCGCTGGTCATCTGGAAAATAGCGTGCTGATATTCTGATGCAGGCTTTCCGGTCAAAGCTTGGGACTGCTGGATATGCCTGAGCACAGAGCGCATCTTGAGCTCGATGAAGTCGTAGCCCGGGGAACCGTCCGGATTGATGTATGCAGGGGTTATTCCCTTGGGCTGCCCTTTGCATAACTGGGCCATCTTCCCGAAATCAGCCTCTGCCTGGGCAAAAAGGTCGGGATTGAACTTCGAGTTGTTCTTCACATCGCAGTAACTGGTGGCCATGCCGCCATTGAGAATGCCATAGGAGAGATAAGGAATCAGGTGGAGACCCAGCTGGTGCAGGGTATCATAGGTGAAGTGGCATGTCCCGTCAGTGCATGGTACATCATCTATTGAGGAGTGCGGGATGCCGAACTTATCCAGCACTTTCTCGACCTGGGCTGCGCTGACAGGAAACTTCATATTTGAGCGGAGGATAAATATATCCTTGCCGTCCGGGTGGGGAAGTATGTCGGCATCCAGGGTTTTCACATCAAGATTCCGGGATGCATTGACTGCTGCTAAAATCTTTTTGCCAAGCTCGAAATCAATTGCCATTATCTAATTTTATACCATATAAATATTTTTTACAATCTGCCGATTTATAAAGAGAACCTATGGAAAAAAGAATAGTTACACTTGTCTTATTATGCATTTTTATTTTTCCTCTTTTTGGAGAGAGCGAGCGGATAGTGATTCTGGAGGATGGCACATACATTTCCACCTGCCGCGATTCTCTGGTCCAGCGCTCCTTTGACGGCGGGAACACATGGAGTCCTTTTACCGACGGGCTTCCTGAAAAACATGTATATCCTTTTAAAGATAAGGAATACAGAGATCTTTCCAGCATCTTCTGCCACGAGGCAAGCGGCTATATGGTGGCCTGCGGTTCCAACTTCGTCTCCCTTTATGATGTCGATACATCCACCTGGAAGAATATTCCGGTGGGAGAGCCGGTGAAAGTCCGGTCATACTATACAGCAGTTGCAATGAAAGGGACTGATGAAGGCTATACTGTCATGATAGGTACCAGCTGTGACGGTCTGTTTGTCACCTATGACATGGGCGCCACCTGGGAGATTTTCCCCAGCAACCGGTTCTATATCGGCGGCGGTTTTTACGAGGAGATAACTGCAATATGTCCGGTCGACAACAAAGAACCTTACACATGGTATGCTTCAAGCCTGCCGGATAATCAGCTTTATGGCTATGACCCATATATCCAGCGCTGGAAGCCTCTTCCTACACCGGAGGCGGTGGCTGCCAATCCTATTCATGCAATTACAGATACAGGTACAGCACTCAAAGTGTTCACAGGCACCGAGGTGTATGAAGTCTCTTATGATGGCGGCGAATGGTACAAATATGATGGTCTTGAGCTTCCGGTAAAAAAGACCACTATGACGTTCTCCGAAGCTGTCAGGAAAAAAGCTGCTGCCGACAGAACCGGTATCTACCTTAATTATATAAATGGAAAACCGGGTCGGATAGAGAATCATATAAGATTTCTTAAGGCCCACAATATGGATTCCTTTGTCATAGACTTAAAGGATGACTTCGGCAATGTCACATGCACAACATCCAACCCGACTGCAGCTGCCAACGGAGCCAACAAGGAGTACTTCGATCTTTCCAAGCTCCTTGAGACAGCCCATAGTGCAGGCCTGTATGTGATCGGCCGCATAGTGGTGTTCAAGGATGAGCGGATGTACCGATATGACGGCTATAAATATTCAGTCAAGAAAAAGACCGATGGCAAGCCCTGGGAAAACGGCCGGGAATACTGGGTTGATCCCTTCTGTTCCGACATATGGGATTACAACATCGCTCTTGCCCTGGAGTTCCAGAATGCCGGGGTTGATGAGATCCAGTTCGACTATATACGGTTTCCTACCGACGGAAAGATTCAGAACATAGAATACACATGGTGTCACGACGGAATGACCAACTCCGATGCCCTTGAATCCTTCCTCAAGAAGGCAAGGGAGGCAATCGCCATTCCTATAAGTGTGGATTTCTACGGTTTCAACGGCTGGAACAAGATGGAGAAATGGAATGGACAGAATCTGGTCATGGCCAGCAAGTATGTGGATGTGGTTTCCCCTATGTATTATCCTTCCCATTTTTCAACAGATTTCCATAAAAAAGGACGTAGCTACATGGAATGGGCTGAATATATTTACGAGGCTGGAACTCTCCATTCCAAGCTTATAGGCGGCTATAACAACTGTCTGGTGAGACCCTTTGTCCAGGCTTTCCTGGTGGGAGATGAGAAAGCTTTCAGCGAGTCGGAATACCACGAATATTATAGGCGGCAGATTTCTGGTCTTTCCAAGGAGAAGGCCAGCGGATTCACCCTGTGGAACTCCTCCAATAAATACTATATGGTGCCTTCGGGCTTCAAGGCTTCTTCAAAAGTGCAGCCTTGATCACCTGATTCTCCTTGAACCTGCTGTTCAGCTTAAGCACGGCCTTCTCCACCTTGTTCTGCTTCTCATGGATATCCTCGAACAGCGAAGGCTGGCCTGCTCCCGTAATATCTGCATTCTGGAATCCCAGTCCGATAAGTCTGACATTATGTCTTCTGTCCCACTTCTTCTGAAGCAGAACAAGGGATGTCTGGAACACTTCCTCTGCTGATGTGAAAGGGTTTTCCTGTGTCATCTGAATGGTGGATGTGGAGAAATTGTCCAGTCTGAGTTTAAGGGCAAGTGTCTTTGATGACCAGCCTTTTTCCAAGAGCCTGAAAAGAATCTGGTGTGAAAGCCACAGGAGTGTATCCTTAAGCACAGAGTAATCTCCTACATCCTGGTCAAAGGTTGTCTCGTTGCTGACCGATCTGCTCTTAGGCTCTGCGGCACAGATTCCAGGATCCTGTCCACGGGCAATGGCTTTTAAGAACTGGGCTGCTCCCTTGCCGAAAATCCCTTCAAGAATGGTATCGGAAAGGTTTCGTATCTGGGATGCTGATGTTATGCCTGCTTTCTCAAGATGGGTCCAGGAACTCTTGCCTATTCCCCATAGTTTCTTGAGTGGAATGGAATCTATGAACTCTATCTCTTTCCCTTTCTCCACCTGGAACAGCCCGTCCGGTTTGCGGTAGTCGGATGCCAGCTTTGCCAGATACCGGTTTCCGCCTATTCCTATGGAGACAGTCAAACCGGTCTCCTCCTTGACGCAGCCCTTTATCTTTGCCGCCACCTCCATAGGAGACCCCATAAGGCGGTCTGTCCCGGTCATATCAAGGAAAGCCTCATCTATGGAGTTCTGAATCACCTCTGGAGCGAATCGGGAGAATATCTCCATTATATGGTCAGAAACCTCTTTATACCGTTTCATCCGTACAGGTACAAAAATGCCATTTGGGCACAGCTTGTGGGCTGTGGCTGCAGGCATGGCGGAATGGACGCCAAACTTTCTTGCCTCGTAGGAGCAGGATGACACTACACCCCGGTGGCCCTCTATTCCTCCTACTATAAGCGGCTTGCCTGCATAATCAGGGTTATCGTGCTGCTCTACAGATGCAAAGAAAGCATCCATGTCGGCACAGAAGAAAACGTTTTCCATCATTTCTCCTCTTGGAAGGAGAGCTTCTTGGAAAGTATCAGAGAAGTTTTGCAATACTTATTATCGCCTGAGAATATGAAGTCAAAAGGCATGGTGGAATAGCATATCTCCACCTGGGCATCGAAGGCACTGTCTTTGTGGGTGGTCACCTTAAGCTCAAAGGGCATGGGCTGGTTCTTCCCGATGAAGAACGAGACTGTATCATCCTGAATCTGATAAGGGTAGGTGGAATCCAAGATAAGAATCTTCTCATCTTTGGCAGGTGCTTTAAATGTAATATACAACTGGTCAGGCTTGCCCTTGGCGGCAACATGGAATTCGATAGTCTTCCGGTCCAGGAAACGGTTGGTGGCGGCCCATACAGAGACCTCCTCCTGAGGCTTCTTTATATCGTAGATAACCTGTTTATCCTTTGAAGAAACAGAGATCTCCTCATTTCCATTCTGTACCAGCAGAGTTCCAAGCTTATAGTCGCTTTCCAGAGTCAAAGTGCCCCGGTTCTCATCCAGATCATAGAATTCTATTGCATTTACCAGCTGTCTGTTATTCTCATCGAAAGGCTTATACAGGTAGATGAACCGGAAGGCCAGTACAGTCAGGATTATCATTACTGCATATCCTGTCAGCTTGGAAAATATATGCTTCAGTTCGACTTTCAACGGGATGACATAGAAGATACGGATTCCCATAAAGATGAAAGGAAGGACAAAGAGAGCCAGATATAAATTTGTCCACATGGAGGAGAATATCAGATTCTGACACAGATTCAGCGCCGGGTAGAACAGTATTCCATGTATAGTCCGAATAAAGAAGAGTCCTGAAAGCAGCATGCAAAGAAACTTTATATGCCGTCTTTTTGCAACGGCGAAAATGAAGATACACAGAAGACTCCATGTGAAATGTGCGGCCAAGGAAAAATCGATGGCCATGAAAATAACCATATCCAGCAGAGCTGTGATTATTGCGCTTCCAGAGTAGAAGTTCCCCAGGTTATGCTGCTTGAACTGGGAGTAAGTAGGGAGCAACAGAACAAGGAATACCAGACAAATGAGTACCTTAAGGCTTATAAGCTCAGGGATTATGGTCTGCCATTGTGTATCCAGCTTTGTGACAGAAAGGAAGAGCTCCGAAATCCAGGTTGAAATCTGGAAAAAGATAAAGAGCATCATGATGGTCCAGAACACAATGAAGAAATTTTTAAGGAACAGGTGGACATAGTTTCTTGCCTGTTTTGCATGAAGAACTATATAGAACAAGATGAAACTGGTGACTGCAAGGAAGAAAAGCATAATATAAAGCTCGGTGAAGATAAAATAATTGTCACCTAAATTCATAATAAAATAATTCTGATCTTCGTTTTCGTGATGAGTCAGTTCCTGTTTCTCGAAATACTCCACAAAGCGGCAGAAAGAGTCTGCCCATATAGATGCATACTGGGGCTTTTCCCTTTTCTCTCCATACATCATAAGGGCTGTTATACCTGCATCCAGATATATATCCAGCGGCGAAGGTTCTGGAATCATTCCTATGCTGTAGAGAATATTCTGCTCAGGTTTAAGGTTGAATTTTAATCCCGCTTTCCGCATGGTGCTGTTGCAATAGTTGACCATCCAGTATGGAGTGATATGCTCCCGGTTTCCTGTCTGGAGTATTATTTCATCTGGAATCTCTTTGAAGTTCAGATAGAACAGGGAGTATTTCCCGTTCGAAAGCTCTTCGGATGAAACCTTTGCTCCTATGAAATCAGCCCCCAGAAAAAGAATCTGAATATGGCTGATATGCTCCTGCTTTGAAAACCGTTCCGCCAGCTCCAGCGCCAAGGCAGTATTTGCGGCACTGCCATGTTCTGCCATGGGCACAGCTATAATCAGGTTCTGGTCTCCTGTTCCAGGCAATACCACAGATATGTTCTGTGCAAAAGAATGGCTGTCCTTAAGTGTGTTCAGAGGTGTTTCTGTATATGGAATATCAGCTTTCTCCAGCCTGCTTTTTATATATTTCTGTATCCAATCGGCCTGTTCTGAATGCTCCTGGGCAGGGTAGAATGGGCTCAATTTTCCGATGGCTTGCTCAAAATCTTCCTGGGCGGAAATGGAAGTGAGGCAGAAAAAAAACAGGAGCATAGCCAATAGTTTTTTCATTACATAAAGAATATTTTATGAACGGTTTACAGTCAAGTCTATTAATATTATGATATAATCAGATATGCAGGTAAGGGATCTTTCCAGGACAAGGGTATTCAAATTAATAAACAGGTGCTCCATATTTATGGCGATATTCGCAGCATTTGTGTTCTTCTACTATGTCCTGGGCTCATACCAGGCCTTCCTGCCGGAAACCATGATTCTTCTCCTGCGGTGCACAATCTGGTCCTCGCTGGCTCTCATCGGTTTCTCGGTGGTTGTCATCATCCTGCTTCTCACCTTTATCAGCAGGAGACGGGCTTATGCCATAAAAAAGCTTTTTGCCCAGATTTTTTTCATTCTGATGGCTTTTACTTTTCTTTATATCTCCATGTTCATCATTGCCTGTGTCTGATTATTACCTTTGAGCACAGTGCCAGCACCAGATAGACAATTCCCGACAGTATGATAGTCACAGCTCCGGTAGGTAGATCAAAGGAATAACTCAAGAAAAGCCCCGATGTGGAGAAGAATGCACAGAGTACAGCTCCCAGTGCCATGATATGTGACAGTCTTCTTACCACCAGCGAGGCTGCGGCTGCCGGTATGGTCAGGAATGCGATGGACATGACCACACCCACCAGGGAGACCATAAGCACTACAGTTATGGCAATAAGTATATTCAGAAGCACATTCAGGAACACAGTATTAATTCCCCGGACTATTGCAAATGTTTCGTCAAATGATGTGGCCTTGAGCACATGGTAGAACCGGATGACTATAAAGACAACAACCATATCCAGCAGAGTTATGGTTATAAGGTCGTTGTGTGAAATGAGAAGTATGTTGCCGAACAGATAACTCATAGGGTCGGCATATCCAGCTGATAGGGCTATACACACAATGCCACAGGCCATTCCCACTGCCCATACTGCGCCGATTACGCTGTCGCTGCGTTCCTCGCTGTACAGATCCACCAGCGAGATAATTACTGCCGCCAGCACCGACGCCACCAGGGCTCCTATTATGGGTGATATGGCAAGTCCCAGCTTCTCATTAAGCAGTATTACAGCACCTATTCCGCCCAGTGCCACATGGCTTACAGCTCCAACTATATAGGACATGCGCTTGATGACCACATAGGAGCCGATCATGCCGAAGGAGATGCTTGAAAGAAGCCCTGCCAGAAGTGCATATCTGATGAACGGCACCGCCGGGTCGGTGATGGCGGCGAAGAATTCACTCAACATGGTGGTCCTCCTTCCTGTGCCCCCTGTGGTTGTACAGGTCTATGTCGTGACGGATCATATTAATGGTGCCGTCTCCAAGGGTGACAAGCTCGGTGGGATGCTCGTGGACAAAGGTGTTTACGCACAGCACCCTGGTCTGGAATGAAGTGGTGAATGCAGTGTCGTGGGTCACCAGAAGGATGGTCAGCTCCTTGTTCAGTTTTTTCATAAGTGCAGAAAGATAATCCTCGGTGGTCACATCTATGTTGGTGGTTGGCTCGTCCAGAAGCAGTATTTCAGGCTCGCTGGCCAAGGCTCTTGCTATAAGCACACGCTGCCGCTGACCGCCGGATAGAGCTGCGAATGTATTATTCCTGACATCTGCAAGGCCTATATCGTTTAAGATCTGCTCTGCAATCTCCCTGTCCTCTGCTGTGTAGCGGAAAAGGCCATCTTTCATCCGTCCGGAAAGGACAGTCTCGAAAACCGAGATAGGGAACCTGGGGTCGAAAAGAGAATACTGGGGTACATAGCCCAATACAGGTTTCTTAAGCTTTTTCGGCGGTACACCGTCTATCAGGATTGTGCCTGAATCTGGCTTGAGTATCCCCAGCAGCAGCTTGAGAAGTGTGGACTTTCCTCCGCCGTTAGGTCCTATGATGGTCACAATATCCTTGTCATAAACCTCGAATGAAACATTCTTGAGAACATCCCTGGAATCATAGCGGAAGGAAAGATCCTTCACCTGGATTTTAACATTTTTCATTTTTGTTCCTCAAAGGATTCTGCCAGCAGTGCGGCTGTCTTTCGCATGTTGGTCTGGACATCATACTCAAGCACCGATATGCAGACAGTCTTGCCACCGATTGCCTCTGCCACACGTCTGGCTCCAGATGCAGGAAATTCAGGCTGGATAAAAACAGTCTTGACTTTATCTTGGTTTGCCTGGTTCACCAGTTCCCGCAGCTTGGCAGGAGTAGGCTCCTTCTCTCCGGTCTCGATGGATTTCTGTACCAGACCGAAGCGCTGGGCAAAGTAGGTGTAGGCAGAATGATACACATAGAAAATCCGCCCTCTGTAAGGGGCAAGTTTCTGGCTCAGCTCGGTCTGCAGGGTATCCAGCTCTTTCTTGAAAATCTCAAGGTTTGAAGCATAGACTGCCGCATTGTCTGGATTCAGGTCTGATAGGGTGCAGGCCATGTTTTCAGCTATGATTTTTATAAGCTCCGGGTCGGTCCAGATATGAGGGTCGAACTCTCCATGGTGATGATGACCTTCCTCATGTCCGTGCTCATGCTCCGCGTTTTGCAGCTTAGGCACATCCTTGTCGCATGGAGCTATAACCAGCTTTTTTCCCCCTGCCTTAAGCTTGTCCAGGAATATATTCTCAAATGGAACTCCCATAGTAAAGTAGACATCGGAACTTCCCAGCTGCACTATCTGCCTAGGGGAGGGGTCGAAGTTCTCCGGACTTGTTCCAGAAGGGACAAGCACCGATACATTCACCAGGTTACCCCCTATTTTCTCTGCAAAATATTTCTGGGGCATTATACTTACAAATACATCTATCTTTGCGTTTTTATCTGCACATACGGAATTGATGCAGAATACAGCAATCAGGACAATCAGTGCTTTCCGCATTTTCCGTGGGCTCCTTTATTGCATCTGATATAGAGTTCGTGGCAGTCTTTGCACTCCTCCACAGAGTGGGTCTTTATAAACTTGTCCCAATGAGCCCTCTGGGCTACGGAGATAAGGCCGGTTCCCTGGCAGAGGGGGCAGGTGTTCTTCATATGCTCCAGCACAGCATTCCTTATGAAATCCGACTTGTTAGGGATGTGCTTTAAAAGGGCAGCCAGCTCCTCATCGGCTTTGAAAGATATAACTTCTGTTTTTTCAGTCATGTTTTTTTCCTCGGTAATACTTTGTAATACCAAGGCAGCCCTTATGTCAATAGGCTCTTAAAAGAAATCCATCTCTTCAGGCGGGGTCGGAACTTTAAGAACTTTTCCTATGGACAGGACAGAATCCAGCTCCAGATGGTTGAAATAGGCTATATGTTTGATATCGGTATGGAACAGCTTGGCTATAGACCACATTGTGTCTCCCGCCTGCACCTTGTATTCTCCGGCAAAGCCTTCTTCGGAGATATCCGGTTTCCATGTGTCCAGATCAAGGGTTCCTTCGTATGGCTTTATATCAGGGTCACTTACAGGAATAACCAGCTTTGATCCTATCTTAAGGTTGTTGGGATTAATATTGTTGAAGCTCTGTATCATGGCCACTGATATTCCGTAGTGCTGGCTCAAGTGGGAGAGGGTGTCCCCAGCTTTCACAGTGTACAGATGGAAGTCGGTGAGCTTGGTCTTCTTGTTGGCTGTCACACTTCTTATTTTCTCTATCTTGTCTGCAGGGGCTTTAAGCAGGTAGCCTGTCTTGGCAGGCGGAGTGACATAGAACTTTAGCTCGGAGTTGCCCATGTCCAGGATGTTCCTGGGTATGCCGGTCTCCTTTGCCAGAAGCCGTATATCCACCGGCTGCGGCAGCTCTATTTGGGCCCACTGGAAAGGTTTTGCCTGCTTGTCTTTTATACCATATTTGTCCCTGTCCTTAAGCAGGTCAGAAATTGCCAGAAGCTTAGGGATGTAGTGGGTGGTCTCTTTGCTCAGAAGCCCTTTCTGGCAGAGCTTCCAGTAGTCGGAGGTACCCCCTTCCTTTACAGTTCTCCTCATCTTGCCCAGGCCGCAGTTGTAGGCAGCGATAGCCAGGTTCCAGTCCTTCAGCACAGAGTAGTTGTACTTAAGTTTTTTCATGGCGGCGTCGGTGGCTTTCCAGAAGTCCCTTCGCTCATCCACCCATTCGTTTATCTTCATATTGTAGCCATCAATGCTGTTTGTCATGAACTGCCACAGCCCGGTGGCCCCGGATTTGGAGACTGCATCTGGTTTGAAGTTGGACTCCACGAAAGGAAGGTAGATAACCTCCCGGGGCAGTCCGTATTCCTTTACCTTTGACTCAATGAAGGGGACGAAATATTCAGCCTGTTCCCAGATTGCCGCAAGATGTTTCTGCTCCTGCTTCGAAGAATACTTTTTAAAATAGTTGTCATACAGCTGGCTGCCGCCCTTTGGGAGCAGCGCAGACTTTGACTCTTTTTCCTGGGGATAAGAGATAAAGGGAGCACCCAATGTAAAAAATATGAGAAGAATAAGTGCTTTGCTATTCATTGGATCTGCTGAAAACTCTGTCTCCCAGATAGATTCCTGCCCACTCCCAGTTACCATGGATTTCTGGGTTTGCAGGGAAGTTTATTTTTCTGAAATAAAAATACCAGGTGTTCATTCTGAAGTCCCAGCCCGATGTCTTAAGATATGCCTCCTGGGCATTGGAAATCTTGTCCAGTTCCTTATTTATACGGATGTTGCTGTTGATGAGACTTCCGATATTGTTCATTGCCAGAGATTCCTGGCTTGCCTCCTGTTCCTCCCAGGAAGACATGAAGAATTTCACCTTGGAGGTGTGTTTGTTTATCTCCGATGACCGCCCAGTCTTCAAGGCTGCCGAAACTTTCTTTATAAGCTCGTCCAGACTGGCATAGCTCCAGGTGACCCTTGTGTTATAGTAGGCCTCAAAGTCGGTGGCATATTCACGGGCCGAGGAGTTTCCTGGTACAGTAGCCTCGGGGTAGCTTAAGAACTTCTTGTAGGATTGAGCTGCCAGATCCCACTGTCCCGCCTGCCCATAGCAGTCCCCAAGATAGAAGTAGATTTCCCCCTGGTTGATTTTATCTGAGAACCGGTTGATCAGTTCCTTGTAGCATTCTATTTTCTCTTCCAAGTTCTGGCTGCTTTTCAGAATCTCCTTCAGACAAAGGAAATGGATAGATTGTCCCTGGTAGGTGACATCAGTGTAGCTGTGGAGAATGCGGCTGAAATAATAATGTGCGAAGGGGGCTGCATCCTGTTGTTTATACCGTCCTGCAACAGTAAAAAGATAGTAGGCGTTGAAGGGATCTGCAGGGTGATTATCCACATAGTCGGTCAGGAAAACAGAAAGAAGTTCGGGATCTTCCTTTTTGTCCAGGAAATTATAAATCTGCATCATGCGGATATAATTTTTCTCATAATCGGTGCTTGTCTCCAGGGAGGAGGAAAGAGCCTCAAACTCACCTCTCTGGACCTTGTCCATACCGGCTGTGTACATATCTTTGCTGCATGCTGTGAGCATCAGCAGTATAAGGGAGAGAAAAAGCAATGTGATATGGGCATACTTTTTCATATTCAGTGAAATATATCATACTATTTTTGAGTTGGCAAGAAAAGAGCAATATGTTATTATATTCACATTAAAAAGGAGTTCCCTATGGGCACAAAGATTTCAATGCAGAATGGACAGTTCATTGTTCCGGATAATCCCATTATTCCATATATCGAGGGGGATGGCACAGGGCCGGATATAACACGGACAGCTCTCCCTGTCATAGACGAGGCAGTGCGCCTTGCCTACGATGGCAAGCGTAAGATTGAATGGAAAGAAGTGCTTGCAGGGGAGAAGGCCTTCAACAAGGTTGGCGACTGGCTGCCTGCCGAGACATTGGCTGCGTTCCAGGAGTTCAGGGTGGGGCTGAAAGGGCCTCTGACCACCCCGGTGGGTGGCGGCCGGCGGAGTCTGAATGTGGCACTCCGGCAGAAGCTCGACCTCTACGTTTGTCTGCGCCCTGTAAAATACTTCGAGGGAGTTCCTTCCCCGGTGAAGAACCCACAGCTTGTGGATATGGTTGTGTTCAGAGAGAACACCGAGGATGTATATGCAGGTTACGAAACACCTGCCGGAGATGCCAAGACCGAGAAGCTGGCCGCCTTCCTCAAGGCAGAGTTCGGCTGGGACATCCACCCGGAGTCAGGCATCGGCATAAAGCCGGTAAGCAAAGAGCGGACTGAGCGGCTGGTACGGGCTGCTATTGAATATGCAATTGCAAATAACCGGAAATATATAACCCTGGTGCACAAGGGCAACATAATGAAGTACACCGAAGGGGCATTCCGCAACTGGGGCTATGAACTGGCAAAGCGTGAGTACCCCGGCAAGATTATGACAGCCGAGGAGGCAGGTGCAAACCCACCAGCCGGGACAATCATAATCAAGGACTGCATTGCCGATGCCTTCCTTCAGCAGATTCTGACCCGCCCAGCCGACCATGATGTCATAGCCACCCTGAACCTGAACGGCGACTATATGTCGGATGCCCTGGCAGCCCAGGTGGGTGGCATCGGAATTGCTCCGGGAGCCAACATAAACTACAAGGAGATGGTAGGCGTGTTCGAGGCCACCCACGGGACTGCGCCCAAGTATGCCAACCTGGATATGGTGAACCCTTGTTCCATGATCCTCTCGGCCGGCATGATGCTGGAGTTCATGGGCTGGAAGGAGGCAGGAAAGCTGCTTGAGACCGGTATTGCCAAGACTATCAGGTCAAAGAAGGTGACCTATGACTTTGCCCGCCTTATGGAAGGGGCCGAGAAGGTTTCCACCAGCACCTTCGGAAAATACATAATAGAAAATATGAAGTGACGGCGCTGATCTGTAATTGAAAATAAAAAAGGCAATCCAAGAAGGATTGCCTTTTTGTTTGAGCCGCAAAGGGATCGAACCTTTGACCCGCAGATTAAGAGTCTGCTGCTCTACCAGCTGAGCTAGCGGCCCATATTATTTTTTACACCCGACAGGGATCGAACCTGCAACCTGCGGATTCGAAGTCCGACGCTCTATCCAATTGAGCTACGGGTGCTTCTTTTTGGGTGGGTAGTGGGGTTCGAACCCACGACAACCGGATCCACAATCCGGTGCTCTACCGCTGAACTATACCCACCATGCCCACCATGTAAAAGATAATATGACAAAAAAAAAGGCTTTTTGTCAACATCCCTTTGCAAGAAAAGACTGGAAATTCTGAAAAAAACGTGGTATAATCATTACTTCGTAAGGAGTTGGTGGTGATAGAGGGAAACAGCTATATTACAGCCGTAAAGCCGGTGTATCAGGGTGGTAAGCTGCCTTTTTTAAAGAAATTCTTTTTCTATAAGGAATTCATAAAGAAACTGTTCCGGACCCGTAAAGCAGTAATCCAGGGGCAGGGGATAACGCCTATTATACAGGGGAGCGACTTTGTGATCCAGCTGTGCGAAGCAGTAGGGGGCCGAATTGAAATAACAGGCCTTGACAACATCCGTTCTGTTTCCGGCGGCGTTGTTATTGCCGCAAACCATCAGAGCACTCTGGAGACCCTGCTTTTCCCGACCATCATGGATGGTCTTAAACCTGTCACCTTTGTGGTCAAGAAAAGTCTTGTTACAGGCTGGGCTTTCGGCCCTATAATGAGGCTCTTTAACCCTATAGCCTTGGAAAGAAGAGAACCCAAGGTGGATCTGGACAAAGTTATGAAGGATGGAACTGCTGCTCTGCAGGAAGGAAAATCGGTAGTGCTTTTCCCCCAGGGGACCCGGTGCAAAGGCTTTGATCCGGCCACCTTCAACTCTCTGGCTGTAAAGCTGGCAAAAAGGGCTGGTGTTCCTGTAGTTCCCTGTGCTGTCAAAACTGACTTCTGGGAGAATGGAAAGATCTTAAGCACTATCGGCGACATCTACCCGGGACGCACTATCCACATGGCCTTCGGTCCCGCTATCACCATAGACGGGGCAGGCAAAAAAGAACAGCGGCAGCTTCTGGAATTCATAGATGAAACCTACAGAGGAATGGCGTAAGCTTGTCTTTGACTTAAGCGATCAGGCTTTCTTTGACTTGGTCCGCAACTATCTGGGGGATATCCATACCCCTTTCAACAAGCATAATCTCTTGGATCAGCTTGAAGCTTTTCTCCTGAACGGGTCGAACCTGAATCAGATTATCTCCATGATTGACAGTTCTGATGCTGCACTGCTTTCTGCAATAGATTTTCTCGGAAAGGCCAGCATAGAACAGCTGTATGCACTTTTCAGGGATGAAAAGCCTTACTACAGTTTCTATACCCATCTTATGAATTTGGAGGAACGGATGCTTATCTGTCCGGCAGGTGGGAAAGGCAATGACCAGGCTGTTGTCATTTCCCCTCTGTTCCGCGATGAACTCGAAAAACAGGTGATAGATATTGACCTGTTTCTTGGCTGCAGAAAAGCTCCGGTTAAGAAAAAATCCCAATACTCCTGGTACGATGTCCCGGTGATTTCTGCATATGTATCCGGCATTCTGACAAAAAAAGGAAAGTCTATAGTTCCGGAATATGGGGACATACTGAAAAATATCCTGTTACGCTATTCAATGCTGCATCAGACAGGCCGTCATCTTATTCCGGCCAGGGGGGCTTTCGATGATCTTTTTGCCCTTGAAAACCAGCAGGTCAGCCAATTCTTTGTCCATGCTTATCTGTTGGACAATCCACTGGTGGCCATTATTTATGCGAATATGCGTGCCGACCGTTCATACCCTGACCGAGCCTTTGCCCGACTGGTGAAATGCTCTGCATATCTGGCCGGTCTTGAAGCAGGGGAGATTCAGGCCTATAAAGAAGACCTGATTAAGGCAGAACTTGCAGCAGAAGACAGTACAGGATTAAGAAAGCTGACCTCCCTTCAAGGAACAGATGAAGGGAAGATAGTGGTGCAGCCCGATTTTTCTCTTTATTCCCAAGGAGTTCTGAGCCTTGAAGAGAATATGACCCTTGCATTCTATTCTGAAATCAAGGAACTGGATGTGATTAGCCGCTGGGAGGTTACCCGTGAAAGCTTTATGCGGGGTATCCGCTCTGGAATCGGTGCCGGCAGCTTTATCAGACTGCTTGAGGAAAAGTCTGGTTCCCCGTTGCCGCAGAACATTCTGTTCTCTTTCAAAAGCTGGGAGGAGGAGTGTCAAGGAATTTCTGTCTACCGTGGTTGTGTGATCAAGGTTGACGGGCGCTTCTCCAAGCTTCTGGACAGCAACAGTCATTTTAAAAGATATATCAAGGAAAAACTTTCGGATGGCCTTTATCTTATTGCTGACGAGGATTTCCCCGAAGCCATGAAGGTGGTGGAGGGTGTTTCGGGACAAAGCCTTGATCTGCCGCCGGAGAAAACAAGCCCTGGTGTACTGGTTACCGAAGAGGACAACAGTGGCTTAAAACGATTTCAGAACTATGTAAAGCCTGCTGCAAAGGCAAAAAAACATAATATTTCGGTCAAGCTTCTGAAGAAGATAGAAACCCTGGATATAACACAGGAACAGAAGGAGATACTGTCCGACAGGGTTCATAGAAAACTGATCTTGTCGGAGCAGCAGCTTGCGGGCAGTGGTGTCAGGTATGAGCTTATGGAGGCCAGGGGAATTGATTACAACAGGAAGGTCCGGCTGTGCCAGCATGTGATGGAAACGGGGGGTGCATTCCTTGAACTGACTCTGGGAGCAGAGGAGACACTCCTTATAAAACCTATTCAGCTTAAGAAATCTGGAAACGATATGCTGGTGATTGGAGACGAGATTCCCGATGGGGCTCTGGTGCAGGTTCCCCTTCGCAAGGTGCATTATATGCGGAAGGTCCGCACATCCCTTATGGGTTGACACTCAACTTCAATTTTTTTAGTATTTCATATTGACTATTTCTTTAGAAAAAGTTATAAAGCGAGAGTGGTGAAACTGGCAGACACGCCAGACTTAGGATCTGGTGCCTCAGGCATAAGGGTTCGAGTCCCTTCTCTCGCAAGAGAAGGATGCCGTATGCGGGAGTAGCTCAGTGGTAGAGCGCCACCTTGCCAAGGTGGATGTCGCGGGTCCAACTCCCGTCTCCCGCTCTTAAAGCAGCTTGAAAAAGCTGCTTTTTTTTTGTCCTGAAACACCATAATTTTTCATCTCTGTGGGGATATACAAAATTTAAAATTTTATATATATTTTTATAATACTTATATAATTTCAAACTAAAAGAGGACAAAAGTGGTAGCAAGCAAAGAAATCAAATGTCTTGAGAAGTCAAGAGTCGAGCTTTCTGTAAAGGTTGACAAGGAATTTGTAAAGAAGGAGTACGACGAGCTTCTGGCCAAGTATTCCAAGACAGCACATATCAAGGGTTTCAGACCAGGCAAGGTTCCTGCATCTGTCTTAGAGCGGAAGTTCGGAGATTCACTGGTCAACGAAGCTGGTTTCAATGTGATAGAGAAGAGCCTTCAGGAGGCACTGCTGGATGTGGAGAAGAAGCCTCTTCCATATGTTACTCCGGCCCTTAAGGACGAGGAGAATCTGAAACTGGCCTTGGACAAGGATATCGAATTCACTGTTGAGTACGACACATTCCCGGATGTGGAGCTTGGGAATTACAAAGGAATCGAGATTGAGGTTCCAAATGTGGTGATCAAGGATTCTGATATCGACCGGGAGCTGGACAAGTATCGGGAACAGAACGCAATTGTAACCGAGAAGAAGGGAGCAAACGGCAAGGTTGCCAAGGACAATGTCATCACCATCAACTATGTGGAGGTGGATGCAGAGGATAAGGAAGTTACCGGAACCAAGCGGGACGATTTCACATTCACAGTAGGCACCGGCTATAACTACTACAAGCTGGATGATGATGTCATCGGCATGAAGAAAGAGGAAGAGAAGATCATCGAGAAGGAGTATGCTCCTGATTTCGAATATAAGGATCTTGCAGGCCGCAAGGTGCGAATCAAGGTCAAGGTTACCAGCATCAAGAAGAAGGAGCTGCCGGAAATTACCGACGAGCTGGCTCAGGATATCAACGAGAAGTTCAAGACCAAGGAAGACCTTATTGAGGATGTCAAGAAGCGTCTTAACGGCGTTACCGACATGAAGCTTAATGATGACAAGAAGAGAGCTATCATGGAGAAGATCATCGAGAGCACCAAGGTTGATCCGCCACAGGCAATGATCGACAACCAGATCAACACAATGTGGACCAACTTCATCTACCGGTTCGGCGGCGACGAGAAACAGGTGGAGAAGATGCTGGCCATGGAGGGCAAGACTAAGGACGATCTGGCAAAGGACTGGGAAGGCGAAGCTCTCCGGGCAGTTAAGAGTCAGATCATCATCGCTCAGATCAGCAAGGCAGAGAAGATTGATGCCACCGATGAGGATATCGAGGAAGAAATCAAGACCGAAGCTGGCAGAAGCGGTATGAAGATTGAGGAATTCAAGGAGTATGTCAAAGAGAACAACATGAATGAATATTTCAAGATTGGTATCATTGACAGAAAGACCTATGACTTCCTGATTAAAAATGCAAAAATCAAGAAGGGTGCAGATATCAAATATCTTGACTTCCTTCATAAGGCATGATTGACAGAGTATGACAGAAAAAGACAACACACTGGTTCCTATCGTTATTGAAAAGACAGGGAACGGCGAGCGTTCATATGATATTTACTCCCGGCTTTTAAAGGACCGCATTGTGTTCCTGGACGGGGAGATAAACGATCTTACTGCCGACCTGGTGGTGGCTCAGCTCCTCTTTTTGGAATCCCAGGATCCGGAGCGGGACATAAGTCTCTATATCAATTCGCCTGGTGGCATTGTAACTGCCGGGCTTGCCATCTATGACACCATAAAGTACATCAAACCCGATGTGCAGACCATCTGCATAGGACAGGCCGCCTCCATGGCTGCTGTAATTCTGGCAGGGGGCGCCAAGGGCAAGCGTTTTGCCCTGCCTTCGGGACGAGTGATGATGCACCAACCTTGGGGCGGTGCCGAGGGGCAGGCTAAGGATATCAACATCCAGGCCAGAGAGATTCTGCGGCTCAAGAAGATGCTTACAGAGTATATTGCCAAGGATACAGGCAAGAGCTTTGAAGCTGTGGCGGCGGACCTTGAGCGGGACAATTTTATGTCTGCAGCTGAAGCCCGGGATTATGGTGTCGTTGACAAGGTGATGAGCAGGGCCTGAAAGATGGGAAAGGATAAGCATAACTACTGCAGCTTCTGCGGCATGTCAGAAGAGCTGGTGGGAAACCTGATTCCCGGTGTGGCAGGTTATATCTGCGAGAACTGTGTCGATATATGCGCCGGCATCTTCGAGAATGCCCACAATAACAAGAACGGCAAGAAAGAGAGCACCTTCAACCCTCAGCTGGATGCTACCCCAGAGGAGCTCAAGGCCTTCCTGGATGACTATGTCATAGGTCAGGACCAGGCCAAGAAAGTGCTTTCTGTTGCAGTCTACAACCACTATAAGCGCATTTTTGAGAAGGACAAGGTGGAAGAGGGAGTTGAACTGGACAAGTCCAACGTTCTTATGATAGGTCCCACCGGAACAGGAAAGACACTGCTTGCCAAAAGCCTTGCCAAGAAGTTGAATGTTCCTTTTGCAATCGCAGATGCCACCACTCTTACCGAGGCTGGCTATGTGGGAGAGGATGTAGAGAATATCCTCCTGAAGCTTATCCAGGCTGCAGGGGATGATGTAGCTGCTGCCGAGAAAGGAATTATCTATATCGACGAAATCGACAAGATATCCAAGAAAGGGGAGAATGTCTCCATAACCAGGGATGTGTCGGGCGAAGGTGTACAGCAGGCTCTGCTCAAGATTATCGAGGGAACCCAGGCTTCAGTGCCACCTCAGGGTGGACGGAAGCACCCTAATCAGGAGCTTATCAAAATCAATACAGAAAATATTCTGTTTATATGCGGCGGTGCCTTTGTAGGTTTGGACAAAATCATAGAGGCCCGGGTGGCGCAGCATCCTATGGGATTTGGTGCCGATGTACGCCAGAGCGGCGAGAAAAACCTGGAGGATCTCTATGCCCAGATTCAGCCTGATGACCTGGTGAAGTTCGGGCTTATTCCTGAGCTTATAGGACGACTGCCCATCACAGTCACTTTGAACAATCTGACTAAAGAGGACATAAAGAGGATTATCACTGAGCCTAAGAATGCCATTATCAGACAGTATGTGGCTATGCTTAAACTGGATGATGCAGAGCTGGAGTTTACCGATGGTGCTCTTGATGCAGTGGCTGATCAGGCAATAAAGCATAAGACTGGTGCCCGTGGAATCCGTGCCATTGTGGAGGGCTTCATGACTGATGTCATGTATCGGCTCCCTTCTATCAAGGGGCATAAGAAAGTAATTATTTCTGAAGAAGTAGTCAATGGTGCCAAGGAGCCGGAAATAATCATAGGGCAGAAATCTGCTTGAAGCGAGGTACAGTATGAATTTATGCGGTAGATCCCTTATTTCTCTTAAGGATTTCACACCAGATGAGATCCGCTATTTTCTTGATGTGGCCCAAAAGGCCAAGGATGAACACCACAGAGGAATCCGCAAACAGCGTTTTCTTGGGATGACTATTGCACTTCTTTTTGAGAAGCGTTCCACCCGAACCCGCTGTTCCTTTGAGACTGCATTCGGCGAGGAGGGAGGCCATCCGGTGTTCCTTTCCAGCGCTGATATTCAGCTTGGGGTTAAGGAGACTGTAGAGGACACAGCCCATGTTCTGGGCCGTATGTTTGACTGCATCGAGTTCCGCGGCTTCAAGACCCGGCATGTGGAAATTCTTTCTGAAGTTTCCGGAATTCCTGTTATAAATGGACTTTCAGACGATTTCCATCCTACCCAGGTGCTGGCCGACCTTATGACGCTTGAAGAGCACTTCGGTTCACTCAAGGGCAGAAAGCTTGCTTTTGTCGGTGATGGCCGGAACAATATGGCAAACTCCCTTATGATAGGCTGTGCCAAGATGGGGGTGAATGTGGCTATAGTAGCACCGGATGAACTCCACCCTGAGAGTGAGCTGGTCAAACTGGCAGAAGGCTTTGCCAAGGAGGCTGGTTCCACAGTGCTTATCACTTCTGATGTAGAGGATGGAATAAAGGGCGCTGATGTAATCTATACCGATGTATGGGCATCTATGGGTGAGGAGGCCAAACTGGCAGAGCGCATCAAATTGCTCAAGCCATATCAGGTTAATTCTGAACTTATGGCCAAGACTGGAAAGGAAAGTGTCTTTATGCACTGTCTTCCAGCTGTGCGCAACAACGAGGTTACTCCCGATGTTATTGACGGAAAACAGTCTGTAGTGTGGGACGAAGCCGAGAACCGCAAGTGGACTATCAAGGCTGTTATGCTTTGTCTGCTTGGGAAAGAAAAAGAGTAATAAACAGCTTCGTTCTTATGAGCGTGCTGTTTCCATCTGGACTCGTATTATTTTTTCTTTTCAGGGTGCGCGTTGAAATATTCGTTCCACTCTGTGAGCTGATCGTCATCGTGGACAACATAAGCTTTCTTTGCACATTCGGCCAGGAAATGGTCTGACCAGGCGTCGCTGTAGAATTCATCGATCACATCGGTGCTGAACTGCTTCTTGAAGTTGTCCAGCTTGTACGGGCCTATGGCGAACATTCCGCTTACTATCTTGCCGGTGTGCTTGTCCATGTCGGTGGCAACCAGGTGCTTGAGTCCCAGCCGTCTCATGGCAGGTTCCATAAGGAATGCAGGGGTGCCGCTGGCCACAATATCCTCGGGATCCTTCACAGCCATATACCAGGGTTTCATATACTTCATCACGGAATCCCAGTAGCCCTCAAGCACCTCATCAATATTCTTGATCTTGCGCAGGAACTTGTAGTGCCCCTGGCGTGCAGTTGTCTTGTTGATTATCTTGAGACGGAGGAGAATCTCCCACCACCACCAGTTGATGTGATACCAGAAGAATCCCTTCTGATGGAATATATAATCGAAGAACCGGTCCTCTGAGTCGC
Organism: Spirochaetia bacterium; assembly: GCA_017535435.1. GTDB lineage: Bacteria > Spirochaetota > Spirochaetia > CADAEX01 > CADAEX01 > CADAEX01. The sequence continues at coordinate 56,520 of JAFXTY010000029.1, forward strand.
CGTTGAACATGGTCTCATCAAAATCGTAAACTTTCATTATATGTGCCCCCGGAGTGAATACTATCATAACTGTTGATATAAAACAATTATTTTATTAAATCTCTTCTATAAATTACGGTTTTTTTCTATAATGGAAGGACAGGAGATAAAAATGGACATCGATATAAAGAACCTCCATCCATTGGAGATCAAGGTTCTTCTGAACTACAAGGGCGATGATATCACTGCTGAGCAGATAGGATCCCAGCTGGGATTCGAGAGCCAGAGCAACCAGATTTTCAGCTGGCTGTCGGGCAAAGAGCTTATAAAGGAAAAGAGCAGGACACTCAGGACAATCTACGAGCTTACCGAGCTTGGTGCAGAGTACAAGGCAAAGGGGACCCCTGCCGAGCGTATCCTGAATCTGGTGAAAGAGAAGGGGGCAATGAGCCTTCCGGAGATTGCTGCTGCCCTGGGCCTTGAGAACAAGGATGTAGGTACTGCCTTCGGTCAGCTCTCCAAAGAGGGAATTCTGGCTATGGATGCCGAGAAGAAGGCTTCTGTGAAGAACGGAGAGCCATCTGCTGCCATGAAAGCTGTACGGGCACTGCTTGAGAAAGGAAACCAGATTCTGGATTCAGACCTTTCTGACGACGAGAAGAAGGCAATGGCCACTGTCAGCAAGAAGCGTGGTGCTGCCGCCGCTCCGTTCAAGGTGATTGAGCGCGAGGACCTGGTATACGAGTTCACAGCCGATGGTCTTGAGGCAAAGAAGATGCTCCAGGACAAGGGAGTGACAGGCGATGAGATCGGTGTTCTTACCCCAGACATGCTGAAGAAGGGCGACTGGAAGGGCAAGGCTTTCCGCAGCTACAATGTGAATACACCTCCTGCACGGCTTATTATCGGTCGTCACAACCCATACACCGTATTCCTTGACAGCATCAAGGACAAGCTGGTTTCCCTGGGCTTTGAAGAATATGACGGACCGCTGGTGGAGGCAGAGTTCTGGAACTGCGATGCCCTCTTTATGCCTCAGTTCCATGCAGCCCGAGATATACATGATGTATATCACATCAAGACACCTACAATGGCAAAAGATATAGAGCAGCCATATCTGGACCGGGTGGCAGAAGTCCACAAGAACGGATGGACCACCGGAAGCCGGGGCTGGGGCTATGAGTTCGACCGGAATTTCACAAAGCGCCTTATCCTCAGGAGCCAGGGAACTGTACTTTCTGCAAAGCAGCTCCACAAGGCCAATGTTCCGGGCAAGTATTTCGGAATCGCACGGTGCTTCCGCTACGACAAAGTAGATGCAACACACCTTTCCGACTTCTACCAGACCGAGGGAATTGTGCTGGGCAAGGATGTGAACATGAAGACCCTGCTGGGACTTTTGAAAATGTTCGCTGTGGAGTTTGCCGGAGCCACCGAGGTTATGTATGTGCCTGGCTACTTCCCGTTCACCGAGCCATCGGTAGAGATCCACGTAAAGCACCCTGTACTGGGCTGGATTGAGCTGGGCGGCGCCGGAATCTTCAGACCGGAGGTCACCAAACCTATGGATGTGGATGTGCCTGTTCTGGCATGGGGTATCGGAATCGACAGAATGGCCCTGATGTCACTGGGACTCAACGACCTGCGTGAGCTTTTCTCACCTGATATCGAGAATGTCCGCTTAAGAAGGAGTAAATAAGATGCCAAAGATTGAAGTTTCTGCAAAAGCTCTTTACAAATATATGGGAAAAAAGGTCACAGGACAGGAGTTCATCGACCTGATCCAGTGCGCCAAGGCAGAGCTTGACGAGGAGGATGGCGACACCCTCAAGATCGAGCTTAACGATACAAACCGCCCAGACCTGTGGTCCACTGCAGGCTTCGGCCGGCTTCTGAAGCTGTACCTGGGTGGCAAGATTCCTGAGTATCCGTTCTTCTCCCGCAAGGGTGATATCAAGGACAATGGCGGAAGGGAAGTTCACGTGGATCCATCCATCAAGGATTACCGCCCTTACGAAGTATGCTTCATGGTGAAAGGCAAGGAGGGAATCTCTGAGGAAGGGCTTAAGGATATCATCCAGACCCAGGAGAAGCTGTGCTGGAACTATGGCCGCAAGAGAAAGTCCATTGCCATGGGTGTTTTCCGCAGCGATATGCTTAAGTTCCCTCTCAAGTACTATGCGGCAGACCCTGACAAGACCAAGTTCGCACCATTGGGCTTTGAGGAGAAGATGACACTGCGCCAGATTCTGGAGAAGCATCCCAAGGGAATCGAGTTCGGCCATATCATCAAAGATTTCCCTGTATACCCATATATCACCGACTGCGATGGCAATACCCTGAGCATGCCTCCTGTAATCAACTCCAACGAGAGCGGCGCAGTGGAAGTGGGCGACAAGAACCTGGTGGTGGAGATCACCGGAACTGATATGCCTTCCCTGGTTCTCTCCGCATCAATCGTAGCCTGCGATCTGTACGACTCAGGCTTCGAGGTGCTCCCTGTAAAGGTTGTATATCCATATGACACACCTTTCGGAAGAGAACTGACTATTCCATACTACTTCCAGGAGCCGGTCACTGTGGATGTGGCTTATGTGAACAAGCTGCTGGGCGAGAAGTTCACTGCTGATGAGGCTGCTAAATACTGCCAGAAGATGGGAAGCAGGACCAAGGTTGAGGGCGATATCATCACAGTCTACCCGCCGGAATACAGAAACGACTTCCTCCACTCTGTGGATGCTATCGAGGATATCATGATCGGAAGGAACCTCAAGAACTTTGTTCCTGAGATGCCATCTGACTTCACAAAGGGAAAGATCTCTGACGAATCCCAGTTCGGCCGCCAGGTCAAGAATATCATGGTGGGCCTGGGGTACCAGGAGATGACATACTGCTATCTGGGCTCTGCAAAGGACTTCATCCAGAAGATGAACATCACACCGGAGAAGGTTGTGCAGATTGCAAACCCTATGAGCGAGAACTTCGAGTTTGTACGCCCCTCTGTCCTGCCATGCCTCCTGAACTCAGAGTCTATCTCCAGCAACGCAGTGTATCCGCATAACATCTTCGAGATCGGAAAAATCGCACTTATCAACCCGGAGGAGAACTACGGCGTAAGCACAATCAATGCGCTGGGTTTCCTGTCCGCTGACAAGGATACAACATTCAACACCCTTAATTCCCAGATCACAGCACTGTTCTACTACATCGGAGCAGAGTACACCCTCAAGGAGGCCGAGGATCCACGGTTCATCACAGGACGCTGTGCCAAGGTCATCTCCGGTGGAAAGGAAGTTGGAATCATGGGGGAGATCAATCCTGTGGTCCTTGAGAACTGGGGCATCCAGGTGCCATGTGCCGCATGCGAGCTGAACCTGGACATCATTCTTGCAGACAAGCAGAAGTGAGGTGATTATGGACGTTAAGATCAAAGCTGTTCAGGCAGTGATTCCTGAGGATTCAAATATCATCGTGGGACAGTCCCATTTCATCAAGACTGTGGAGGACCTGGAGGAGATTATTGTCTCAGCAGTGCCCGGCATCCAGTACGGACTGGCTTTCAACGAGGCATCAGGTCCATGTCTGGTCCGCACCGGCGGCAACGAGCCTTCTCTGGTGGAGGCTGCTAAAGAGAATGCACTGGCAACCAAAGCTGGCCATACCTTCTACCTGCTTATCAAGAAGGCGTTCCCTATCAATATTCTTAAGCAGATCCAGGCCTGCGGCGAAGTGGTGAACATCTATGCCGCAACTGCAAACCCGCTGCAGATTGTACTTGCCGAATCAGAGCAGGGCAACGGTATCCTGGGTGTCATCGATGGATTTGCACCTAAGGGCGTTGAGGGCGATGCCGACAAGAAAGACCGGAAGGATATGCTGCGCCTGTTCGGGTATAAGTTCTAAGCCTCTCAATCTTTCTTTCTGCTGAAGATGCACAGTCCGACGAAGGCCAGTAGAGCATTTAATAAAAGAATCTCAAAACCGAAGGTATAGCCGAACAGAAGCTCCTTTGAGTAGCGGTTTATCAGATAGCTTGCCACTGGCGATATGACTGCGATGAACGGGACTGCCTTGTCATAAACCCTGCGGTTTTTCAGCAGCATGCCGAAACAGAACAAAGCCAGGAGTGGGCCATAGGTATAGCCTGCGATCATAAAGATTGTGGAGATTAGGGCATCGGAATGGAACGGTCTGAACCCCACGATTATGATGAAGAAACAGGTGGTGAATATCACATGCATCATCTTGCGCAGTCTTATTTTCTTTTCCTCTGAAAGGTCTTTTCGTTTCTCAAAGCCGATGACATCTACACAGAATGTGGTGGTGAGGGCTGCTATTGTGCCGTCTGCACTGGAATAACCGGCAGCTACAAGGCCAATCATGAACAGGATGGAAGTGACCGAGCCGGCCGACAATGCAATGGTTGAGAAAATAGCATCAGATTTCTGAGGAAGGACGATATGATTATTATCAGCATAGGCGAGGAGCAGAATTCCCAGACCCAGGAAAAGGACATTTATGAGGACAAACAGTGTGGCGGTGATAGACATGTTTTTCTGGGATTCCCGTGCGTTCCGACAGGAGAGATTCTTCTGCATCATATCCTGGTCAAGACCTGTCATAGTGATGGTCAGGCAGATGCCTGATGCAAGCTGCTTCCAGAAGAAGGTGGCAGATCGCCAGTCGCTGTCATATATTCTCATCTTTCCGGCTTCTCCCGCTTTCTTGAAGGCTGCGAAGAAAGTTGATCCAAGTCCTGTCTTAAGGAGATATAAAATTCCTGCTATGGCAAGGAGCATGCAGGTTGTCTGGAGCACATCGGTCCACACCACTGTCTTGATTCCACCCCGGAATGTATATAAAAGGATGAGGAACAGAATGATTGCAGCCAGAACCCAGAAAGGAAGACCTGATTCCTTAAATGCAAATTCGTATAGTATGAATACCACGATATAGAGCCGCAGGGCCGAGCCGATAAGCCTTGAGAGCATGAAGAGGAATGCCCCTGTGGTCTGGGTCCTGGCACCGAACCTCTCTCCAAGATAACTGTAGATGGAAGTAAGATGCAGCCTGTAATACAATGGAATCAGGATAAAGGCGATTATGAGGAAACCTATGAAATTCCCGGCTACCACTCCAAGATAGGTGAACTGGCTCTGCCGAACATATCCAGGGACAGACATGAATGTGACCCCTGAAAGGAGGGTTCCTATCATTCCATAGGCTACAGCCATCCAGGGAGCCCTGTGGTTTCCTGTGAAATAAGCTTCATTGGAGTTTTCTTTGCCGGATACCAGACGTGATACCACAAGCAGCAGGAGAAAGTATGAAAGCATCAAAGTACTTATTAAAAGAATAGACAAATGTTTCTCTCCTTGTTTTTGACAGTATAATACATTTTTTATAATTGTCAAAAAACAGCTATTGACTTTATGTGGAAATATGCCGTATATTAATAGTGTATAACGAGTTTTTTGAAAACATATCCTTAGACAAAAGGAGGTAAAGTGAATGATGAATGCATTCCTTATGCCAGCGCCTGATTTGATGAAGATAACAGGACGCGCAGTATTAGTGATGGCAGCAGTGCTTGCAATTGCGACAATAGCTCACTGCTTGGGTTTCTGAAAAATTGGAGAACGAACCGAAAGGTTCGCTTTTTTTTGCTCAGCGGCACTGAGCAATAGTCTTTCTTATTCCAGCTAAGAGTTCATCGTAATTGTGGGCCACACCGATGGTGGGGTTCTCGTCCACAATCCTCTGCGGAGGGCAGAAGAGCATTCCGCCGTC
>JAFXTY010000030.1 GCA_017535435.1 Spirochaetia bacterium
CTTAAGGCTGGAATACAGGGGGTGCTTAATTTCTCTCCCACAGAGCTCAAGAACCTGTCGGGAAAATGCCTAGTCAACAATGTGAATATCGCGATAATGCTTGAGAATCTGTTCTTCTACGCCAACAATTCCATGGAGCTTGCCACATCAAGCCGGATGATGGACGAACACAACCTGCCTACCCTTTGAAGATGTGATAGTCTATATCCGGGAAAAGGCTGTTCTTTCTCTCTATAGTTGTAAGCCATTCTGTATCCACTGAGTTGCCTGAAAGGTCGTTGTAGATCTTAAGGAAGTTGGAAACATGCTCCTTCACCTGCTTTGCAGCAAATGGGGACGCAATTCCGCTTTTCATTATGAATGGCCAGTCCGATGCCTGGGCAAGGAGCGCTTCCCGGGCCGCATGGTTCAAAGCCCTGCGCTTAAGGCCCCCTTCGTCCGGGAACCGGTTCGCAAGCTCGGTCATCTTATCGGTGATGCTGTATATGTGCCTGTAGATCCAGTCGTTGGAGCCGTTGAGCCAGTCGCCGGAATAGCCACCGTTTCCATAGCTGGAGTAGGAAAGGGAAATTTTTTCCTCGCACTTGTTCTTTGCAAGATAATCCTCCGGGAAAATCAGGGCCAGATCATCATCAGAAGCCAGTTCCTTTATCACTGCCTCAAGCCAGTCGATTCCCTCGAACCACCAATGGCCGAACACCTGGGCGTCGTACGGGCAGACAATCACCGGAGGTCTGTCGGTGTACCGGAGCAGCTTCTTCACCCGTTTCTTAAGGTTGTAGATGAAGTTCTCCGCATGGCTCTTTATTACGCCATCCACCTTGCCTGGGTCGTATACAAGCTTTGCATCTCTGTAGCGGTCTGTGTTTGAATAATATTTGAATCCGCTGTTCACTCTGGAACCGTCGGGATATACAATATCCTTTCCAAGGTAATCGGCCTCAAGTTCTCCGCTGATATCATGGGAATATTCCCTGTAGGAGAAGTCCCCTGGATACCCTTCTTCCTGAGATAGGACATACATGGAGGAAGCAAGGTCGCGGCAGAATGCAAATACCCCTGAATTCCCCACCTGCACCGGAGCATAGATTCCGTTGCTTGGCACCTTGCTGCCGAACAGGAAGGCATGTATAGCTGTGAAGAAGTAGTCAAACTTGAACTTGCCCAGAGTATCCTCAATTCCCTGGCGATAACCCAGCTCTGGCAGCCAGAATCCCCTGGGGGTGGTGTTGAACATGGCGGAATGGGTTGCGATTGCAGTATAGATCTGGGCCTCGACGCTGCCGGTGTAGGACTGGAAGAACGGGAGGAAACAGTGGGTTGCGAAGGTGGTGATTATGTTGATTTTCCCATTTTTCTGCAGCTCGCCAAAGCCGTCGAGTATATTCATGCCATAAAGGCCTATGAAATCTGTCTTGTTCTGGAGGAATGTCTCCAGATACATCTTTGCAAGCTTGTTCTTATCGGGCTCGGATGCAGTGCGCTCCACCTCTTTCTCGCCCAGTGCTATGCGGCTGTCCAGGTACGATACAAACCTCTCCTGAAGGATCTGGTCAGACAGCATGCTGGCAAGGGTCGGAGATATAGTGAATGTAAGCTTGAAAGGAACAGACTTGGTATCCAGCCGGCGCAATGTACGCAAAAGCGGCAGATAGGTGTTGTTTATGGCATCGTTAAGCCAGTTCTCCTCGGGGTATTCCCCAGGACAGGAGCTCTTTACAAAAGGAAGATGACAGGTAAGTTCAAAGATAAGATATCCTTTAGCCATACTCAATCTCCTTCTCTTATAGACCCGGTGTTGAGGAAAGAGACAATCTTCTGTGAGTTGTCCCCCGAGCCGTCATCGTCATCATAGAACCCGTAGACACCTGCAAGAACAAGGAAGTCGGAACGGTTTATGCTCTCGTTGCTCACAATGTCCCTGGTGATCTTGAGGGGGCTCTCGATCTTGTTGGAAGTGGCCAGAACCTTGTCGCCGGATGCAAGATGGCAGACAAGATCAATATAATATTGACAGCCGTTGGACGGGAGGTTGATATACCACTTGTTCTCCTCGAACTTCACCGGAATATCAAAGAAACTCTCCTTGCCATCGGAAAGGTTTTTCTCGTGAACTCTTAGCAGCAGATGGTTATGACGGCTGCATTTCTGGGCCATTTCCTTGGCACTGTCGCCATATTCCCAGAAAACAAAAGCCATAAGGGGATTTACAAGGAGAATCTCCACCTTGGATGCATTGAAATGATCAGAAATATCGGACATCTTATCGAAAGAGATCTCCTCATCCTGGAAGATGTCAAATTTCCGGCAAACTGATTTAATAGTCCAGTTGTCATCCTCAAGCTTCTCAAGCCTGGATTCCTCAAAAGCATCTATGATAGAGTCAATCAGATCCTCTCTTTCCATGTCCTCACAGTTGATTATTCCCTGCTGTTCAGCAACGGAAACCAGTTCAGAGTCAGAGAGTGACTGCAATCGGTTTTTCGTCATATTTCCCCACTGCTTGCATAGTATTAACATTTTACGATAATATCAAGTATATAATGAAAAAACTGATTCTTGTCCTTGCCTTGTTGTCTCTTTTCGCCTGCAGCCGCAATCCCAATGTGGGGCTGGAAAAGAAGACTATGTTCACCCTTCCCTACGGGGTTCTGGACGATGAGCTTACCCCTTTGGCCGCCTCGAAGCTGGCCATGAATGATGGTTTCTTCTATATTATTGATAGCAGCCTGGCAAAGATGATGAAGTTCAATTCCTATGGCGACCTGCTTCTTCTGCAGTACAACCAGGAGAAAAATCCCACCCAGATACTGGTGCATAAAAGCGAGGAGAACACCCCCTCCAACAAGGCGGCAATACCCTTCCCTTACCAGGAGCCGTCCCAGATTGCAGTTACAGACGACCAGGCCTTTTTTGTGGCAGATACCCTTCCCGATGCTGAGGCAATGTGGAGCGATGAATACAGCTGCATGCTGACCAGTACGGTCCACTGTTTTGCCCCCTCTGGAAAGCTTATATGCGACCTGGGGCAGGAAGGAAGAGCCGGTGCCGTTCCATTTTCCCGGATATCCAGGCTTGAGACCACTGACAACAGGCATCTGGTGGTGCATACACAGACCCCCAAGGGCCAGGTGATCTACTGGTTTGATGACAATTTCAGGCTTTTGTACTCTGTCCTGGCAGACAGTTCCATCCTGCCCCAGGATGAGATTGCAGACCACATAGTCAACATAGACAGCCTCACCGCATCCAGGACAGAGCCCCTGCTGTTCATAAAAGCAGACCTCTATACCGAGAACGGGGAAGATATAGAGTTCTACAAATCCTCTATCTGCTGTTATGACCTAGCTCTTGAGAAATGCGTTTGGAGCATGGATATACCTGTGGCAGAGACCTTATACCAGCTTTTAGGTGTCTATGGGAAAGACAAGATCTATCTGGTCAGCCCTGTTGACAACGACACATACAACCTTCTTATCCTGGACGGTCAGAAAAATATTTCGGTGAATACCCCTCTGGCCTTCGGGCATAAAGACATACAGCTTTTGGAGCTGAATCTGGGCAGCCATGGTATCATAACTGCACTTATCTCTTACGAGGATGAGGTTTCTGCTGTCTGGTGGCGCAGCGACAAGCTGCTTAAAGAAGAAAAGTAAGAGAGCTCCGCATATTGGAGCATAGTGTATGCAATGCCGCTGCTGCCTCTTAGGAAGGCCGGCAGGAAATACTGATGCCGCCTATTATCATAGACCTTCCAGCTTCCCTCTGACAGACGGCCCTGTCTTATTTTCTGCAGGATAATACCTGCCTGCTCAAGGGAAACTGCATCGGAATTTCGCAAGAGCTTGAGAGCAAGCCCGCTCCTTCCATCCTCAATGCAATCACTGATATCTTTTCCAGAGATCAGATTATAGAAATCATCCATGATCTTTGAATTATCATAGCCTATACCCCAGGCATCAAATCCTTTCAGGACAGCATCTGCCCTTGCCGAATTCTCGTCCCTAAGCTCATCTATAGCCCAGAGAAGCCCCTTAATTCCATCAGACAAATCAAAGCCGCCGTTAAACCTTTTTGAAATCAGTCTCTCACCAGCTGTCTCCGGATACTCCTTCAAAAGATATTCAGCAAAGAGAACCATGTCCTTGAAGCACGAGCTTGTTATATTTTTGGCAATATCGGAGTATTTATCCTTTATGAGAGGAGACTTTGAACAAGCTTTGGCAAAAAGGGCAATTCCAGCAAAGCCCTCACCTATGCCGAAAAGAGAGCCCACCTGGCCATTGATAAAAGGTGTATGCCATAGACAGCAGCCATGGGATAATTCTATCCTCTCATTCCAAAGATTCTCAAGGGCAATCTGAACCTCTTCTACAGCCTCTTCAGCCGACAGGGCCTTGACATCAGCAGGTTTATCCTTTTCTTCGGGCTTTTCAGTCTTCTCCCAATAGTCTATATGCTTAAGGCTCGCCCTAATGTAGGATGTCTGCACAGCCAGGTCCTTTTCGCTCATCATATCCATGCGGTGGCGGGCATAATCCACAGGGGACATTATAAGATAATCCCGAATCAAGGACTTCTCCCCGGCATCTCCGTAGAGATCCCTGCCGCCGGCTTTAATACAGAAATAAGGGATATACCCTTCCCTGATACACTTGGCTTCCCATTCAAGGACCGGTTTCCACCTTATGATATCAGCCTCTGACAGACCCTTCTTAAGCCTCCGGAGGACCTTCTCTCTTTCTTCGTCATTCTTGGCAAGCTTGTAACGCCAGACATTGATGACATAGCTTTGGGTTGATCTCAGCAGATATCGGAGAGTTGTGCCTTTATAGCGGTTCAGGATCTCAACAATCTGATCCTTCAAGATGCAGATTTTTCTATAGCCTTCGGCAAAGCTGCGGATAAAGACAGATTCGAAGCTGCCAGATGCATTGCGGTCTGGCAGGAAGAGCGGAGATGTCTGTCCCTTTCCGTAAAATCTGGGCAGGATCATGCTCTCTCCCACAGACATCCGGTATTCAGGAAATATCTCTCCATAATCCACTGAGAACTCTCCAGCCCCTCCTACTCCCTCAGCTCTAGGGCAGAGGACAGTCTCGGTATCCACCGCAACAGGGCCACCTGCAGCAGGGATGACATTGTGGCTGTGCATATCATTGCTTCCAAGGGCATAGAAGACTGCAGCCATTTTTCCAAGGCCGGAATAATAGAGTTCCAGTTCTTCATCACTTTCAGGCTGTTTTATCACCACTTCTTCCTGGAAGGCAAAGCCCTCTCCCGAAACCTGGTGGGGAACCATTCTGTCACCCCACAAAAGTTCATTGATATCGCCTAAAAGGTCTGTAGTGCGGCAATCTCTTGGTTTGTAATAGATAGTATTTCCAGATGAGGTGACAATACGGGTCACAGCTTCTCCACGAAGATGCCTGTCACCCATATCGCCTGTATTGACTATGGGGCCGGGATCCCTGCCATTGCAGAAACGATGCCCCAGCTCATTCCGTAAACTGTTATAACGTTCAATCATCTGATCAGATAAGGAATTTATCCATCTCTTTCCTTACCATGGAATCGCACATCTCATTATAGGTGTTGCCTGCGTGGCCCTTTACCCACTGCCATGATGGGTGCAGTTTCTGGTCCAGCTGATAGAGAGTCTGCCAGAGCTCAATATTCTTGACAGGCTTTTTATCGGCAGTTCGCCAGCCATTCCTGAGCCAGCGGCCTATCCACTGGGTTATTCCCTGCTGAACATACTGGGAGTCGGTATAAAGAGTGACTGTGACATCCTGCATATTAAGGGATATGTAACGGAGCGCAGAGATTACTGCGGTAAGCTCCATCCTGTTGTTGGTGGTGGCCTGCTCTCCTCCGGAAAGCATAACCTTGTCCGAACCCGAGAGGATTACAAAGGCCCAGCCCCCGGGACCGGGATTGCCGGAGCAGCCACCGTCTGTATAGACGGAAACTTCTTTCATTTCTTCTCCTGTGCAATAGGCTCAAAACGGGTATATGCAGGAATGAACATAAGCTTGATCTCGCCGATAGGACCGTTCCTGTTCTTGGCTATTATGATATCCACTTCTTTTCCTGCCAGAGCATCCTGTTCTGCATTTTCATCCTTCTTCTTAGAATCGTGAAGGAACAGCACCAGGTCTGCATCCTGTTCAATAGAACCCGATTCACGCAGGTCGGAAAGGGAGGGTTTGTCCTCTTTCACCTCACGCTTGACCTGAGCAAGAACAATAACTGGAATCTTAAGTTCCCGGGCCAGCTGCTTAAGAGAACGAGAAATCTCGGCCACCTGCTCGTGTCTCTGCTGCTCCTTGCTGTCGGATGTGATAAGACCGATATAGTCGATGAAGATGATCTCTATCTTCTCCTTGGCGCGAAGCTTTCTTGCCTCGGTCCTCAGGTCTATAAGCCGCATATTCGGAGTGTCACAGATAAACATAGGATATTGAAATACAGTATCCCCTGCCACACCAAGCCTGTTGAACTCCGGGTCGTTCAGGAACCCGCTCTGTATTCTGTGGCTGTTGACATGAGCTTCTCCAGCAAGAAGACGCTGCATAAGGGCCATTCCATCGGTCTCCAGAGAGAAGAATCCTACCCGCTTCTTATACTTGCCAGCCATATTGGCAGCCATGGAAAGAGCAAGGGCTGTCTTTCCTTTGGAAGGACGGGCTCCTATGACTATAAGTTCCGAATTCTGGAAACCATTGGTGTAGTAATCAAGAGCTGAATATCCAGAAGGAATACCGGTGCACTCCGCTTTGGTGCCCATTCTGTTCTGGATAATATCAAAGGCAGGAGAAACCAGGCTGCTCACCGATTTATAATCTGTGGAATGATGCTTTTCAGTGATATCGAAAATCTTGCGTTCTGCATTCTCCAGCATAGTACCAGTAGCCACGGTGTCATCAAAGGCACCCGCTATGATCTCGTTGGAGGTCTGGATAAGGGAACGTCTTACACTGTTATCCTGGACAATCTGCGCATAGTACTCCACATTTGCCGTGGTGGGAACCTCGGAAGTGAGGGAGGAGACATATGCGGCACCGCCGGCAGCCTCCAGTTCCCCGATGCGCTTAAGCTCCTGGATCACAGTCAGAATATCAACATTGCTGCTGTTCTGCTGGTCCAGGTTCAACATGGCCTGGTAAATCTTCTTGTTGGCATTCTTGTAGAAATCATCCGGACGGAGAATTCTGGATACTGTAAGGAGAGAGTCGGAATTCATCAGGATAGCTCCCAATGTGGCCTTCTCTGCCTCCAGGTTGTTAGGCGGTATCTTGTCTCTCAGTCCGGATTCAGCCATTGTTATGCATTAGCCTCTTCTTTTGATACAATAACTTTGAGCTCTGCTGTCTCGTTGTTATAGAGTTTGACCTTTACAGGGTATGTACCGATCATCTTGATGGCAGAGGTTCCAAGCTCAATCTTCTTGCGCTCCACCTCGATGCCGTTAGCTGCCAGCTGGTCTGCGATCATTGCGTTGTTTACAGAACCGAACAGCTTGTCGCCTTCGCCTGTAGGCATCTTGATCTCCACAGAACCGAGAGATTCAATCTTCTCCTTAAGGCTGAGTGCAGCAGCGTGCTTCTCTGCCTTTCTCTTCTCAATCTGCTCTTTTTTCTGATCGAACAGAACGATGTACTGCTTTGTGTAAGGAACAGCCAGGTTCTGAGGGAAAAGATAGTTTCTTGCATATCCATCTGCTACCTTGCAGACATCCCCTTCTTCTCCAAGATTCAATACATCCTGATTAAGAATAACTTTGATTGACATATAAAAACTCCTTCAAGTCCGTTTATATTTAAACCAGATTTCGGAAATCCCTATCAGGGGAATTCCTACCAGAAGCACACGTCCATACCGTGGATGCATAAGAAGCATAAAAGCCGCAAAGGCCAGGAAAAAACGCACCACAGGATGTACATTACGCACCTCCAGCATCTGTCTGATAAGCCCCATCCCTCTAAGTCCATAGAGGAACATGACAATCAGAAACACATTCCAACCTACATAGCCAAGCACCGGATTGGGCTGGAATCTGGCATCTACTAGAACCAGACTCAATGCTGCAATCAGAACCCAGACAAAGTAGTCGGGAATCATCACTGTTATTATTCCAGCCTCATGTTTTGTAAGCCGCTCCACCGAAAGAGCGAAGGTATAGCTCACAAACAGGATGCAGAAATAGGCAAACAGAAAGCCTTTGAAAAAAACAGAAGACACATGGCTGAGCATGGTGTCAACATCCATATCCATCATAGGGATCAGGTCTATATCACTGCTGCCTGCCAATGTTGACTTAAGGATATTGAACATCTCGGCGAACTGGGTCTTGTAGTAGGCTATAAAAGCCTCATTATTAAGAAGCACATGAAGAACTGCTATGCTTACCAGAGCTGCAATGGCTGTGGCAAGAAGAGCATTCAACAGCACTCCTCCCAGGTTACCGAAGAAGCCGTTCTCCAGAAGAAAGCCGCCCAGCAGAAGGAAAGGAATTACAAGCTCCACTAAAAGCAGATAACGCCGTACATCTCCGTTTCCCAGTGCAGTATGCCGTATCCCCAGATAAACCAGAGCAATCCCTACTCCAAGCACCGCAATGCGGGCAACCTTAAGGCCGCTTCTGAAAAGGAGCAGCTGGAGCGGGACCAGAAACAGGAAGAAGAAAAAGCCGGTCTGATATGCAAATACAGAGACACAAGATGCAATCAATGCTCCTATGTAATCCCGTTTAGACATCAGTGCTTTTCCCGATCACTCATTTCTTGTCAAATGGAAGAAGAGCAAGAACTCTGCACTTCTTGACTTCTCTGGTCAATGCCCTCTGATGCTTTGCACATGTTCCTGTGATTCTGCGAGGAAGGATCTTTCCCCGTTCTGTCACAAATCTTCTGAGGGAATCAGGATTCTTATAGTCAATCTGCAGATTCTGAGCACAGAACTTGCAAACTTTCTTTTTGAATACTACTTTTGCTCTCTTACCGAATTCGGCCTTCTCGTCCTCTTCCGGCATCATTTCTCTAACATCATCTTTATTTTCCATTATCTTATAAACTCCTTTTACAAACAAAATCAGAATGGAATGCCGTCATCATCAAAATGCTCAGGCTCAGGAGTGCTTACAGGAGCACTCTTCTTTGCAAAACTGCCCTGCTGTGCCTGTGATGGTGCATTGCCGCTTCCAGGTGCTGTCCCGCTGCTCAAGAGCTGGACATTGCTGGCTACAACCTCAAGCTTGCTCCTCTGCTGACCATCCTGTTCCCATCGGTTCTGGCGGAGTTCTCCCTCCACTGCAACCTGCTTTCCTTTTATAAGAAACTTGCTGATGGATTCTGCGGAGCGGCCCCACAGCACGATATCAATGTAGCTGACCTCTTCTTCCCACTGATCGCCGTTTTTGCGGCTTCTGTTTACAGCTACTGAAAACCGTGTCACAGGGGTGCTGCTCGGTGTAAATTTGAGCTCGGCATCCTTAACAACTCTACCTACCAGGATAACCCGATTAATATCTGTCATACGCTAAATCCTTTTTGTAAATCAGTCGTCCAGCTTTACAAACAAGAATTTAAGTACATCAGAGTTGAGTCGGATCTCTTTTTCAACTGAATCAAGAACTGCTGGGTTCATTTCCAGTGTGAAATAGTAGTAGTGTCCTTTTGTCTGTTTCTTGATCTCATAAGCAAGGGTTCTTTCTCCTACGTCCTTTTCTTCAAGAAAATTTGCAGAAGCTTTGGTGAGAACATCCTTTACGAATGTCTTTCCCTGCTCTAACTTGTCACTTTCCGCACGGAAAATGAAGGTTACTTCGTACTTTCTCATCTTTCCTCCTTGTGGTCTTTTGATTCTACCCATGCAGATAGAATAAAGAGGTCAAATATTTATATAACATTATTTATTATAAATAGTCAACCAGGCTTGCAAAAGACACCCCGGCTCGGTGGTCCTGCTCCCTTCGGGCCAGGGATACCGCCCGGGGTGCCTTTTGCCACCTGTTGGTTATAGAAAATGTTATAGAATATTTACCCCTTTATTCGTTAAAAGTTTTTTGGCTTTTTAAAGAATTGTCTGCTAAAAACATGGATTCTATTCCAAGGGTAAACCTCAATTAGGCAACCCGGCGCAACAATAGTGGTTCACCAATATCTATTTCCTCAAAATCTTCTCCATCATCAGGCCCTGGATGTGTACCAAATGACAATTTATAAATATTTTCGTCGTATGCTTTGCTATCTAGCCATAGCATTGAGAACAACGGTGTTGAAAACAGCCTATCGGTAATAGTCACAGGCATTATCTGGATAGGATATTTATCAATCGATTCGTTAATATCAAAGGTTTCCCAATCAAAAGGTTCAATCTGTTTTTCTTTATCAAAGGGGTCAATGCGTTTCCATTTCATATTAATATTATTGTCGATTTCTTCTATGCTTCTTTCAACTTCCAACCAACAATTTTCAAAAGTCAAAGGATTAGCCGTCATAAAATTGGGCCATTTATCATTCTTTTTTTTGAAAGCAATAGCATTTCGTATTATTTGAACCTTCCAATCTTTATATGTGAAAAAACTACAACGCATATTGAATGGAATATCATAGCAAACAATCTTTGTCCCTGCATCTAATTTTGATAGTTCTTCAAGAGAATAAATCCTATACATTTATCTTTCTCTCCTTGTTGGTTTAATTTTACCCCCAAGGTGTGTCAAATAATGCTACAGGTCAAAAAAAAATAGAGGAAACGAGTTCTAAGCCAGAAGGCATAACAACCCCGGCAAAAGGCACCCCGGTCGGTATCCCTGGCCCGAAGGGAGCAGGACCACCGAGCCGGGATGCCTTATTGATGGGGATATATCGCAGTTATTGCTTAGAATTTGTTTCCGGCAGAGATGTGGAAAGTAAACCTCTTGTCGTCGTTCCACCCGGCTTCAAACCATATAGGTATCTTTGAGTTGCTCAGGCCCACACCTACTCCAAAGCCGTAGATATCATAGGTTTCCTTGCCTTGGAAAAAATTGAAATCCTCATATTCTGTTGCCCAGCCGCCCCTTAGAGTCAGAAGAACCCTGGTCCTTGTGGCGCCGAAACCTACCTCGCATATCTTGAACTTGTAATCCAGCACGAATCCGAGTATGTTCGGGGCCAGAAGCTCATCATTGGTATAGCCTGGGAAGGCATTCACATAGGTAAACCACTTCATCTCATAGAACGGAAGGTCGGTGTTGAAGTCCATGCCTGCAAAAACCTTGCCGCCTATGGAATTGCGCTTCAAGAACTGGAAATACTGCCAGAAGCTGGCCTTGGCCTTGAAATATGTGTCCTCGCTGCCCATATGGGTATCAGAATATTTAAGCAGGAGCTCCAGGAAATTTCCTTTTTCCGGCAAGACTACAGAGTTGATGTTGTCCATCCTTGATTTGAAGAATATGCTGTTTATAAATCCCTTGAAGTCCTCTTCGAAGTATAATTCTGTAAGCTTATAGTCATAATACAGGAATTCATTCATGAACCCCACAGACATTTCTCCGAACATACGGTTGAATGTCCCAAGGCTTAATGATGAGGCCACTGTCATCTCTTTTCTGTTTGCATCTGTATTCTCTATTCCTATATCTAAACTTTCATCCTTATCAGGCATATACCTGAACTTGACCTCCGGCCTGAAAAAGAAATAATCGAGGAACGGAACGAAATACCGTGTGGTGGCAGATATTCCGCTGAAGAACTCATACTCATTCTCAAGGCTGTCCCCTTCTACAAAAAGGTCATTGAACTCAAGCCCCATCAGCAGATTAAAAATATAACTCTCGTGGACATTTGTGTTTACTTCATAGAAAAGTCCAAGACGGAAGAAATGGGGTCCCTTCTTGCTGGGCTCCACATGCATGATAAGGACATTTTGGTCATCCTCATTATCCACATAATAATGGACAGATTCATACTGACCTGATGAGTGGATATCCTCAACAACTCCATTAATCTTGTCTATATCCGCCAGCTCGCCTATGAACTTCTCAAGCTTTTTCTCAACCAGGTTCTTCTCGTAGCTGTCAAGTCCGGACACCTCAATTCTGTCCACAATCACCGGCTTTTTCTTAACAACTCCGATTTTCGGAATATTGCTTATGTTCTTCGGCCCCACCAGATTCTTGATATGTGGAATTGCGCGTTTTGCAGCCTGTTCACCCCGTTCCTCAATCTCATGCAGGTTGAAATAGGATGTGGATGTATACCCATGGAGCTCTGGAGCAATAACTACATCTGCATCGGCAAGGGACTGCTGGACCTGGTCATAGATATAGATGTTAAGCATCTGGTTGGCAACCCCGGAAGGTCCCTTCAGATCGTTGCGGCTCACAACGTTATGGGACAATGTGACTGCGATTATTATGTCTGCCCCCATATCCCTGGCCACATGCACCGGCAGGTTGTCTGCCACCATACCGTCCACCAGAAGGTATCCGTCCTTTTCAACAGGATTGAATACACCTGGAATAGACATAGTGCTGCGCATTGCATCTGCTAACGATCCATTGTTCAGGACAACCTCTTTTCCGGTGATGATATCTGTGGCCACTGCCCTATATGGGATTGGAAGATCGTCAAAATCATCATCATTTGAGCAGGGACCAACCAGCTCATTGAATTTGTTCTGAATTCTCTGGCCTGTGATAATACCTGGTGAATTTTTCAGTCCATGGCGGTCAAAGCCCAGGGTCATAAAGTATTTAGCACTTGAAGTTTTATTGGAGTAGGACATATAGTCCCTGTTCTTGCTGTCAAAGAAAAGTTCGGGCCATGATATTGCACTGACCTCTTTCTCTATCTCCCGGGCTGAGTAGCCGTAGGCCGAGAGAGCACCGATTATTCCGCCCATACTGGTGCCGGCGATATAATCAATATGAATACCATTGTCCTCCAGCACCTTGAGCACACCGATATGGGCAAAGCCAAGGGCACCGCCGCCAGCCAGAACCAGCCCCACCTTGGGGCGATCCCCTGCTGAAACATCGTCTGCTGAAATATTGGATGCGAGACAGAATATAATTGTGAACAGGCAGATTATCTTCTTAACCACTTCTCCACCGCCTTTGTAAAACCATCCTCGTTGTTGGATGGGACATTGATATATTTCTTCTTAAGATCGTCCGGGCTGTTGGCAGTTATAAATCCCTGCCCTGCCCAGTCCAGCATATCTACATCATTATAGTCGTTGCCTACGGCCATAATGTTCTCTCTCGGGATATTGAACTGCTCTGCAATCCTGGCTATACCTGCCGCCTTGGATACACCCTTCTGGAATATTTCCATCCAAAGGCTCGCATTATCCACCGGGGATGTACTGCGGATGACCCGGAAACCGGACAGAGCCTTGTCTGCATCGGAGATAAGCTGCTGATGGTCTGATCCGGGGAATATGGCCAGAATCTGGGTGGCAAAGATAATGTCATCCACCTTTTTCTCAAAAGGAAGATAGGTGGCCACCCTTTTTTCAAAATCGGGATTCAGACTGCCGCTGCGATATGGAAAGAAGCAGTGATTCTGTGGAATTGCATCGTGGATACAGTAATCGGCATTCAGACCATTCAGATAGGATTTGATGCACTGTATACCGGAAGCATCAATGCCGGTTTTATAGATCACTTCTTTTTTCGGCCAGTCCATTATACCGGCACCGCAGGAGAAAACAAGATAATCCACCGGGAAATCAGGCCCTGCCAGATTGGTGAAGGACCAGATGCTGCGGCCTGTGGCCAGCACGGTGCAGATGCCTTCTTCATGCAGTTTCCTGAGGGTTCTGAGATTCACCTCGGACACAGTGCGGCTGCTGCCGAACAGGGTGCCGTCCACATCGGTGGCAACTATCTTATCAAAGCTTCTCATAGGTCTCGTCGCAGTCTTCTTTCCAGAGCTCCGGCAGCATAGCCTCCAGGGCCAAGCCGTTACGGAATGGTGAGCCTGTCCTGTTTGTAAGTTCTATGGTGGCAGAAAGGAACTTAAGGGCCTTGTTCACGCTCTGGGGAATAGACTTTCCCTTGAGCAATCCACCCAGCACAATGCTGGAGAATGTATCACCGGTACCAGGATATGTTCCCGGGATAAGGGTGAACGGGAACTTCATATAGATATCCTCTGACTTGTCGTAGACACAGACGGCATAGCTTCCCTCATGCTCCACAGGAACTGAGGTTATCATCACACAGCGGGGGCCGGCAGCAGCCAGGGCATAGAGCCAATCCTTTATCTCGGTGACAGAGAAAGCTGACTTGATATCCCTGCGCAGAAGCATGGAGGCCTCTGTGACATTGGGTGTTATGATATCAGCATGCTTTATAAGGTGTTTCATTCCCTTGATATGGTTTCCATTGATAGGACCATATGGGATGCCGCCATCACCCAGCACCGGGTCCACAAGGACAATCTGCCCCGGCTTCTTGAACCTGTGAATGAACTCATCCACAAAGGATATCTGGCCGGATGAGCCAAGGAAACCGCTGTAAACAGCATCAAAGCTTATTTCCAGCTGTTCCCAGTGCTTTGCTATCTTGGGCATAAAGTCGGCCAGATCCAGCATTGCATAATGGTCAAAGCCATCGGTCTGGCTTGAGAGCACAGCAGTCGGGAGAGGACATACCTGAACCCCCATGGCCGACAGCACTGGTATGCACACTGTAAGAGCCGACCTGCCAAAGCCTGACAGGTCGTGGATTGCAGCCACCTCGGGCACTAATTTCTTCAGTTCCATCTGTATATCTCTTCTTTTATGAGGGCCTTGCGGAGATCCTCCCGCATATCTATTGCAGCCTGCCGCGCATAGTCGGCAAAGTTCCTGTCATCATTCTTTCCCTGGAATGCGAATATAATCTTGCGTGAGGAATTTACAATCGCTCCCAGTCCATCCTTGTTGAAACAAGGCATAACATCGTCGGCAGTACCGCCCTGGGCACCGTAGCCGGGCACCAAGAAAACAGTATTGGGCATTGCGCTGCGGAGAACCTTTGCCTCATCAGGGAAGGTGGCGCCAACAACAGCTCCCACCGAGGAATAACCCTCATCCCCTGTCAGGCTCTTTCCCCACGCTGCAACCAGGTTTCCCATCACCTGATATATCTTGAGCCCAGAGGCAGTATCTAGGCACTGGAATTCCTGGGAGCCTGGGTTTGAAGTCTTTACCAGGACAAAGATTCCCTTGCCGAATGCTTCGCAGTCCTTGATAAAAGGCTCAACTCCCTCGTAGCCGAGGTAGCCGTTCACTGTAAGGCAGTCGGTGTCGAACACACTTCTCTGGGAACCGAATATATCGGTCTCTCCCAAAAAGGCAGAGGAATATGCTTTGCATGTGGTGCCTATATCGTTCCGCTTGGCATCGGCAATGACTAAAAGCCCCCGGGTCTTGGCATAATTGGCTGTCTTACGGAAAGCCTCCATGCCATAGTCCCCCAGCTCCTCATAATAAGCAAGCTGCAGCTTCACACAAGGAACAATGTCGTATATCGCATCGATAATCTTCTTGTTGAACTCATATACTGCCTGGGACGCAGACTGGAATGCCAGCTCGTAGGAGCCCATGAAATCCTTCTTGAAGAAATCAGGAATCTTGGCAAAGGAGGTGTCAAGCCCCACCACGGATGGGTTCTGCTTCTTGTCTATCTCGGCAATAAGCCGGTCGGCAAAGTTATTTTTCAAAGCCATACTTCTTCCCCCAGCCTTCAGGGTTTTCTATCCATTCGCAGATTTTGTCTATATCTTTCTTCTTGATGTATTTCTTGGCAGAAGCAACAGAAATAAGAGCGTCGAAATTGGAGACTGAATAGGTCATGCACTCTTTCCTGGTGAAAATATCGTCAGACTTCTTCATTCCATAGGTGAAGATGGAGATTACGTCGGAGACAACTCCGCCAGCATCACGGACTGCATCAACAGCCGCACCGCTGCTCTTTCCTGTGCTTATCAGATCCTCTATTATAAGGACACGGCTCCCTTCAGGTATAGGCTGTGACACATTCTCCTTGACCCAGATGAAAGGCTTCTTCAGGATATCTGCCAGCAGTGCACCATGAGGTATTCCCGCTGTAGCTGTGCCGCATACAATGTCGAAATTTTCAGCCCCTATCTTGTCATTGATAATATTCATCATATAGTTGATTATTGTCATCCACTGGTCATAGTGGGAGATAAGAAGCCTGTTGTCGCAGTAGATGGGGCTGATTATGCCTGATGCAAAGGTGAAAGGCTTATCGGGGGAAAGGGCAACTGCCTTGATGTCCAGAAGAATCTCGGCCGCATTTTCTGCCATTATGGAATCCAGATTCTTTGCAGGCTCGGAATCTTCCATAAAGTCCACAAAGAGCTGGCTTACATATTTCTTCTTCACTGCCCTTCGGAGCAGGCTGTCGTAGGTCACCAGCGGCAGCACCATGTCATTCTCCACGCAGGAGAATATGGTAAGGATTCCATCCACGGTGCATCCTGTGCCCTCCAGCGCCTTAAGGATTCCATTCACCTCCTTGTCTGAATAGATGGCATCTGCAAAGACCACAGCCCGGTCGCCGGTCTGGATAAGTCCCTCGATGCGGTTCTTCTTACCGTGATCCTTGGCGGCAGAGCGAACATAGGCCATAGGAACACCCAGTGATGATGCGATAAGCGATGTGAATACAATTCCTGCATTGTCCATTCCCACCAGGATATCAGGCGAGAGTCCATTATCATACATAAGCTCTATAAGAGCATCTTTAAACATAGTCCGTGTCTTGAAGTCCTCGGTAAGCACAGAAGAATCAAGGCTGATGCAGAATTTTCCAGTTGTGCTGTCAAGGGCAAAGACAGCAGCTCCGCTCTTAATTAGAGTATCTTTTATCTTTTTCATGTCAATCATTATATATCATAATTTTATTTAAAACTACAAGCAAAATAAATTTTGCCAACAAGGTTGACACAAAAAAGGGGTTGTGATATGGTTTTTTATTGTCAGCGGGGGATTAGCTCAGCTGGGAGAGCGCCTGCCCTACAAGCAGGATGTCGGCGGTTCGATCCCGTCATCCCCCACTCAAGGTAAACATTGGAGACAGTGTTTACCTTTTTTTTTGCCTTCTGCCCGATTTGCAAATTATCAACTCCTATTGTATATTTATGATATGCGAAAGCTACAGCTGACACTGCTTCTGATACTCCTTATCCTCTCCTCCTGCAAAGACCCGGAATGGAAAGAGGAATACAGCTGGGATGTGAATTCTATTCCCGGAACCAGGCAGACACAGCTGCCCATCACGTGGAAGAAAGGAACTTACGGCGGCACCTGGCGGGACACCTATGCCGAGGATCCCAAGAGCTTCAACCCCTTCTCCAACCTGGACGGCACCTACACCACAGTCACAAACCTGATACTGGATTATCTCTTTGACTATGACCCTGACACAAAGGAATGGAGCGGGAACATTGTGGAGTCCTACCAGGTGATCACAGATAAGGAGCATGACAAGCTGGACCTTCACTGCAGGCTGCGGGACGGCATCTACTGGAGCGACGGGGTCAAGATGACAGCCGAGGATGTGGTGTGGTACTTTGAGAACATAGAGAACAACAAGGAGATCTACCCCCTGGGCGAACAGGGATTATATATCACTATGCCGGACGGCTCCCGGCAGAAATACACAATTGAGAAGACAGGTGAATACGAGTTCTGCTACCACTTCCCCCGGATCGTAAGCGAGCCGCTTCTGGTGGTGAACACCGGGACTATAATTGCAAAACATATCTGGGAGCCGGTTCTTAAGCAGGGAAAGAAGGCTGTGGAGGCATTCTGGGGCATAACCACACCGCCGGAGGAGCTGGTTGGAAACGGTGCTTTCCTCCTGGAGAAGCTGATTCCCGGCGAGCGTATCATTTTCAAGCGGAACCCAAACTATTGGAAAAAGGATGAATGGGGACAGCAGCTTCCTTACATTGACAAGATAATACTCACCTACACCCCTGACTCCAACTCAGAGCTTCTGAAGTTCCAGAAGGGAGAGACCGAGGCCTATGCACTGAGGGGGCAGGATCTGCCCACCCTGCTGCCGGAAAGCGGCAAGGGAAGGTTTGACATATGGAACGGCGGTCCTGCCGGGGGCTATACTTCCCTGATCTTCAACCATAATCCAGACACTTTGCCGGAGTGGAAACTCAAGATGTTCACAGATATAAAGTTCAAGCAGGCTGTAAGCTGCCTGATAGACCGGCAGACTATAATAAACCAGACTACAAACGGTCTTTCCCAGCCCCAGTATAATGTTATCGGGGAGAACAACCGTTACTATGACCCTTCCACCGACACCCCCTACTCCTACAACCCCGACCATGCAAAGAAGATTCTTGATGATGCCGGATATAAAGACAGGAACGGGGATGGCATAAGGGAGGATGCTGATGGCAATCCAATATCATTCTCCATACTTACATGGAGCACCGACCCTGTGACCCAGGATTATCTCAACATAATTGTATCAGACCTGGAGAAAGCAGGAATAAAGGCGCTGCTCCAGACTGCGGACTACAATGTCATTGCCCAGAAGCTGATAAACACTTATGACTGGGACTGCTACCTGGCCGGAATGAGCATGCCCACCTTCCCTGAGCAGTGGTACAATATATGGCTTTCCAGCGGCAACCTCCACTACTGGCACCCCAAGCAGAAGGAGCCGACACTGGAGTGGGAAAAGGAGCTGGACACCCTTTATAACCAGCTTATCTACACCTATGACCAGAACGAGATACAGAAGAACTATTCCATTTTCCAGAAGACTATCATGGACAACCTGATCATCATCCCTATCTTCCGGCGTTATTCCTTCCTGGCAGCCGATTCCGGATGGGGCAACCTGAACTGGAGTGCCCACAACAGCATAGGAGACAACTTCCGGTATGTTTACAGGAGGGATATGCAATGAAACTGCTCAAGTTCATAGTCAAGCGTATCCTCACCATGATTCCTGTACTGCTCATAACCATATTCTTCTTTTTCTTCTTCATGAGCCTTGCCCCCGGCGACTTCTTCTCATCCTACTACCAGAACCCTGAGATAACCCCGGAGACCATAGACTACTACAGGACCCAGTTCGGCCTGGACAAGCCTTTCTACATGCAGTTCCTATATTGGCTTAAAAAGGTACTGATAGACCATGACCTGGGAATGTCCTTCTCCTACCGGCAGCCTATCATGGAGCTTATCAACACCAGAATCTGGAACACAGTGTTCCTCAACTTCTTCTCCCTGATATTCTCCTTTGCAATTGCATATCCCATAGCATTCTATTTTTCCTACAAGCCCAACAGGCTGCTGGAGAAGAATGTGAATTTCATAACATTGATACTCTATTCCGTCCCCTCTTTCTTCCTTGCCCTGCTGGGCCTTCTGGTGGCGGCGAAGACAGGGCTTTTCCCATTGGGCGGAGCAACCAGCGAGAACTACCACCTTATGAGCTGGGGAGCCAAGCTATTAGACAGGCTGCACCACATCCTGCTGCCGGTGCTCATCGGCTTCCTGGGTGGTGTGGCAGGCTCCATAAGGAGCATGAAGGTGCTTCTGGAGCAGGAGTATTCAAAGCCATACATCATTGCAGTACGGGCCAAGGGAGCCGGCAAAATACAGATTATAAAGCATGCTTTCCGTAATGCTCTTATTCCTTTTATAACCGGTATTTCAGGGATTTTCTCCTCCCTTATCGGCGGTTCCCTGTTTGTTGAGATCATCTTCTCATACCCTGGCATTGGGCGTCTTATGTATGATGCCACCATGCGGCAGGATTACTATCTGGTGCTGACTAACATGATTATCAGCGATGTTCTGGTTCTGGCAGGTATTCTTATATCAGATATCCTGCTGGCAGTGGCAGACCCACGGGTGAGGATAAAATGAAGCATTCCATCCCCTATCTGAAGTTCAAGCGTAAAAAGCTGGGAATGCTCTGCTTCTGGATCCTGGTGGTCCTGTACCTTTCCTTTATTTTCGAGGGGTTCCTGGCACCATACCAGCCCAACACCAAGTTCAAGAGCAAGTCTTACCAGCCGCCCCACGCCATCCACCTGATCCACGACGGAAAATTCATAGGTCCCTTTGTCTATGAATATGAGATGGCAAATCCCTTCTACAAGAAATATAGGACAGACTGGACTGTGATCCATAAACTCTCCCTGTTTACAAAGGGGGATGAGTACAGGCTCTTCGGGCTTATACCATCTAAAACACATCTGTTCGGCACCAAGGATGGAGAACCTGTGTTCCTGCTTGGTGCGGACCGGCTGGGACGGGATATGCTGTCACGTATCATCTGCGGCGCCAAGATATCCCTTACCATAGGCTTTGTCAGCATACTCACCGCCCTTCTGGGAGGTATACTCATAGGTGGAATATCTGGTTACATAGGAGGGATGACCGACTGGTCCATAATGAGGTGCTGCGAGGTCATTATACTGCTGCCAACCTTCTACTTCTTCCTGTTCCTCCGTTCCATACTGCCGGCCGACATAACACCTGGGCAGAAGTTCCTGTTCATCACTTTGATACTGGCTATACCAAGCTGGGCCGGCAGCGCCCGGGGCATCAGGAACTGGGTCCTCTCCCTGAAGAATGCCGACTATGTCACTGCCGCAAAGCTGTCAGGGGTAAAATCCCTGCCTATTCTGCTGCGGCATATAATTCCCCAGATACGGAGCATCCTTATCCTGGACATTACCCTGAGTGTCCCGGGCGTCATCTTAGGCGAGGCTGGCCTCAGCTTCCTGAACCTGGGAATAACAGAGCCTTCGGTAAGCTGGGGCATGCTTATGAGCGCAGCCATGGACATAAATGTGCTAAAGCAGTACCCCTGGGTGCTGTGGCCAGCCTTTGTCATAATTCTGACTGTATTCTGCTTCTTTACCCTGGGATACAGCTTAAAGGATGCATTTGACCCTAAGGCCATGTAGGAGAGCTGATGAAAGAGAAGATTCTGGAGGTTAAGAACCTTACAACAATATTCCACAATGTAAACCAGGATGTAACTGCTGTGGACAACCTCTCCTTCGACCTTTTCTCCCACGAGATACTGGCTATGATCGGTGAGTCCGGCAGCGGCAAGAGTGTGACCAACCTCTCCATAATGCAGCTTATAGATGAGCCCGGCGAGGTTGCACCCGGGAGCCGGATACTGTTCCGGGACGGCGATGGATACATAAACCTGAACAGGATGACAGAGAAAGAGATGGAGCGGATAAGGGGGGACAGGATATCCATGATATTCCAGGAGCCTTCGGCCTCCTTCAATCCTCTGTTCAAGCTGGGCAACCAGGTGGGAGAAAGCCTCCGCCTCCATGGACAGAGCACCAAGGAAGAGGCCTATCAGGAGGCCCTGAAGCTGCTGGAGCAGGTCCACATACCTAATTCTGCACTCAGGGCCCAGGACTACCCTTTCCAGATGTCCGGCGGCATGCTGCAGCGTATGATGATAGCCCAGGCCCTTGCCTGCCATCCCGACATACTTATTGCAGATGAGCCCACCACAGCCCTGGATGTGACAACCCAGGCCCAGATTCTGGGGCTTCTGAAGGAAAAACAGGCCGAGACAGGAATGTCTGTAATATTCATAACCCATGACCTGGCCTTGGTGGAGGATTTCTCCGACCGTATACTGATCCTTTATGCAGGCTCCCTGATGGAGGAAGGACCGGCCAGAGATGTTATATCACACCCTATGCACCCTTATACACAGGACCTTATCCGCTCAATTCCAAAGCCAGGAATGTTCAAGGGGCAGGACAAACTGTTCGCAATCCCGGGCAAGGTGCCGGACCCGGGAGAGAAGATAACAGGATGCCCGTATGCAAAGCGGTGCAGCCGTTGCACAGCCGAATGCCAGGCCTCAAGACCAGATATTACAGAGAAAAATGGCAGAAAAGTGAGGTGCTTCCATGCTTACAGTTAAAGACCTGGTAAAACACTTCCCTCTCAAGGCCGGCAGATTCAGCAGTTCGGAGGAGAAAATCCACGCCCTCAACGGAGTATCTTTCACCCTGGGCAAGAAGAAGACCCTGGGCATTGTGGGAGAATCGGGCTGCGGCAAATCCACATTGGCCAAGGCGATACTGGGAATAAAGCCCCCGGATTCAGGCTCTGTCCTGCTCTCTCCAGCCGATACCAGGATGCAGTACATATTCCAGGACCCATACCTTTCCCTGGATCCCAAGATGCAGGTGAAGGATATCATCACCGAGCCTATGAGAGCGGCAGGTATGATAACAAAACGTGAAGTGGCAAGGGAGGCTGAGCGGCTTCTGGAGCTGGTGGGACTGCCCAAGGACTGGGGAACCAAGTATCCCCATGAGTTCTCAGGTGGTCAGCGGCAGCGTATATGCATAGGAAGGGCTATCTCCTCAAGGCCTGGCATAGTTATCTGTGACGAGCCTGTCTCATCCCTGGATGTCTCCATACAGTCCCAGATACTCAACCTGCTCCTGGAGCTGCAGGAGAAGCTTGAAATATCCTACATCTTCATAGCCCACAACATCGCGGTGGTGCTTTACATGAGCGACATAGTCTCGGTTATGTATGCAGGCTATATCGTGGAGAGCGCTGCGCCCCAGGAGCTGTATGCAAACCCTATGCACCCTTATACCAGGCTGCTTTTGAGCGTTGTGCCTGAGATTGGAAAGAACAAGCGGATATTTGAGCAGAAGATAACGGGTGAAGTTCCTGATTTAATACATATTGAACCAGGATGCCCCTTCTACAGCAGATGCCCGGTACACAGCGATAAATGCAGGACAGCAATACCGCAGCTGAAACCAGGAGAGAAAGAAGATCACAGCTGCACCTGCTGGTTATATCAATAGCTCCCAAGGAGCTCAGATACCTTTTTCATTTCATCTACAGAAGGGGGCTCTGTGGCGGACAGCTTATAAAGCTCCTTCTGCCATTTGAACTCCCCCATCTTGTGGAAAGCCAGGGGCTCTATCTTCTCCACGCAGGAGAACTTATGAAGATACTTACCAAGAGCCTTGAGATGAGCCACGTTCAGAGTAAGACCCGGCACAATCACATGGCGTATCCACACCTTCTTGCCGGTGCTCTGGCAGTATTCAAGGTACTCCTTCTCCTGCTCAAGGATATGGGGCTTTCCAGTGATTCTTTCGCAAAGGGCACTGTCAAAGGCCTTGAAATCCAGAAGCAGCATGTCTGCCACGTCAATGGCCTTCCGGGCCATTGACAGAGGAATTGCGGCAGAGGTGTCGATAGCGGTGTGGAGTTCCTCCTTCTTAAGCTGCTCAAGAAGCTCGGCGGCAAAGTCCAGCTGCAGCAGGGGCTCTCCCCCCGACAGGGTGACCCCGCCGCCGTGGTCGTAGAATCTGCGGAAAGGAAGAATCTTCTTTACAATATCCTCTGCCGCATATTCCTCTCCCCCCGACACCTCCCATGTGTCGGGGTTGTGGCAGAACATGCACCGCAGCGGGCAGCCCTGGAAGAACACCACATAGCGTACTCCGGGACCGTCCACTGCTCCGAAGGACTCAAAGGAATGAATTCTTCCTGTCATCTCACATCTTCTCGTGGAATGTCCTGGAAATAACATCCAGCTGCTGTTCGCGGCTAAGCTTGATGAAGTTCACAGCATATCCCGAAACTCTGATTGTAAGCTGCGGATATTTTTCCGGATGATCCATTGCATCCATCAATGTCTCCCGGTTAAGAACATTCACGTTCAGGTGCTGGCCTGTGGCCTGCATATAGCCGTCCAGCAGAGTGATAAGGTTGTCGCTCCGCTCTGCATCGCTCTTGCCCAGGGCAGATGGTGCCATGGAGAATGTATAGGAGATACCGTCCTGGCAGTGTGCCCATGGAATCTTTGCAACGCTCAGGAGGGATGCCAGAGCTCCGTTTGTATCCCGGCCGTGCATAGGGTTTGCACCAGGTGCCAGAGGAACCCCCTTCTTTCTTCCGTCCGGAGTATTTCCGGTGTTCTTGCCATATTCCACATTGGATGTGATGGTAAGCACAGACTGTGTCGGGGTGCTGTCCCTGTACATCTTGTTCTTCCTGATATCGTTCATGAACATCTTGGCAACCATGACAGCAAGCTTGTCCACACGATCATCATTGTTTCCATATTTCGGATAATCACCTTCAATCTGGTAATCCACAGCAAGACCCTTCTCGTTCCTGATGACCTTTACCTTGGCATACTTGATGGCAGAGAGGGAGTCGGCAACTACACTGAGTCCAGCTATACCACAGGCTGTGGTACGTTTCATACGCTCGTCCATAAGTGCCATCTCCAGGGTCTCGTAGTTATACTTGTCATGCATATAGTGGATCATATAGAGAGCCTTTGTATAAACTGTTGCCAGATAGTTGGACATATACTCAAACCGGTTCATGACCTCGTCATAGTCCAGATATTCGCTTGTAATAGGCTTATATGGAGGTGCCACCTGCTTTCCGGTTATCTCATCGATTCCACCGTTTATAGCATACAGCAGGCACTTTGCAAGGTTTGCCCTGGCGCCGAAGAACTGCATCTGCTTTCCGATCCGCATAGGAGATACGCAGCAGGCAATTCCGTAGTCATCACCCAGGTCCACACGCATAAGGTCGTCGTTCTCGTACTGTATGGAGCTGGTCTTGATAGAAATGTTGGTTGCAAAATGCTTGAAGTTGGCAGGGAGCCGTGTGCTCCAAAGGATAGTCAGGTTAGGCTCGGGAGCCGGCCCCAGGTTCTCCAGTGTGTGGAGGAACCGGTAGCTCATCTTGGTCACCATATGCCGTCCGTCGAGGCCCATACCGCCTAATGATTCGGTAACCCATACCGGGTCGCCGGCAAAGATGTTGTCATAGTCCAGGGTACGAAGGAAGCGGACAATCCGCAGCTTCATTATGAACTGGTCAACCATCTCCTGGATCTCCTGCTCGGTGTAGCGTCCTTCCTTAAGGTCCCGCTCTGCCCAGATGTCCAGGAATGTAGATGTTCTTCCAAGGCTCATTGCTGCGCCGTTCTGCTCCTTTACAGCTGCAAGGTATCCGAAATAGAGCCACTGGATAGCCTCTTTTGTATCCTTTGCAGGCTTGGAGATATCAAAGCCATAGATAGCTCCCAGCTCCTTAAGCTGCTCCAAAGCCTCCATCTGCATGCTTATCTCTTCCCTCTTCCGCACTATGAAGTCGCTCATGGTCATACGGTCAAACTTGATCTTTGCCCGGAGCTTCTTCTGCAGCAGGAAGTCGATTCCATACAGCGCCACCCGGCGGTAATCGCCGATTATTCTTCCACGTCCGTAGGCATCGGGAAGTCCTGTGAGCAGTTTGGATGACCGTGCGGCCCTGATATCATCGGTATAAACAGAGAATACGCTCTCGTTATGAGTTCTTCTGTATTTGAATATTTTCTTCACCTCAGGGTCCAGGTGATAGCCGTGCTCCTCAAGAGCCTGCTCCACCATACGCACTCCGCCGAAAGGCATGATCGCCCTCTTAAGAGGCTTTTCGGTCTGAAGTCCTACAATAACCTCCAGATCCTTATCGATATATCCTGCCGGATGAGATGTGATACCAGATATAACCTTGGTGTCGGCATCCAGCACTCTGCCTGGGGAATTGCGCTCTTTCTCCAAGAGCACGCTAAGTTTCTCCCAAAGCTTCTTGGTCCGTTCAGTGGGGCCTGTCAGGAAAGATTCATCTCCATCATAAGGTGTATAATTCTTCTGAATGAAATCCCTTACATCAATTGTATCATTCCAGTCACCAGAAACAAAATTCATAGTTCCTCCTTGTTTTCTAACTTCAAAATAGCCGAAAAAAAAGGGGAAAGTCAAAAAAACAGTAACTATTTCTATTTGTGATAAATAAACTTTATGATGTTCAAAGAAAAATCAAATAGTTGAGAGGATTTCCACCAGAGAATCGTCCTCTTTAAGCACATTTTTCCTGAATTTATTCTCAAAATCCTTGGTCCGGGTGGCGATAATCTGCTTTTTTATCTTATCAGAAAGCTTTTTGTAATCAGTTTTTATCTTTTCCAGCATCTCCTGGTCAAACTGCTTCTTTCCATAGAGTAAAGCCAGAACATGAAGAGCATGGGCAAACCGGGTCTTAGGATACTCAAGGTCAAAGCGCTCAAAACGCTCCTCCACATCATCCCAAGAGATGAAATCACCCTTCTCTATTTCCTGCACCATCTGCTTCAGATCCACATTGCATACCAGATGGCCGCACACATTGGTCCAGCCCCAGGTCTTCCTGGAGGCATCAACTGGAATGTCATTGTACTTTCCAGCCCTTACCCCAGGTCTCTCAAGCCATGCCAGTACAGTGGAGACACCATACCACAGGAGCATCTCCTTATACGCCTTGATTCCATCGTCTATACCCAGGATCTGCACCTTACGGGAAGAGTTTTCCATGGTGAAGGCCGGAATCTTCTTTTTATATTCTTTAAGCAGATCCAGAGCTTTCTGAACCTCCTCGGCAGTATCGGGAGCCATAAACTGGTATTCTATGCCTTCTCCCCCCTTTCCAAGCCGTTTCTGGAACTTCCAGTTGTTCCTGAAAAGAGCATACATATTATGGCGCCACCAGTAGGCTGGCATAACATCCAAAGTATTATCCTTCACGTTGTCTGAAACCAGGGAGAAAGGCAGCTCTATATTGAGTTCGTGGGCAAAGCTGCTTTTAGCCAATAATGTGAAAGGAGCGAAGGAGGAGCAGTATTTGACCGATGTGCTGAGGCCTGCCCAGAACCCACGGCCAGCCACCAGTTCGCCGTCGTTTGAGCGGCTGTTGTGGTTTGAGCCCAGGTTTGCTCCGGAAGCTATATTGCACTGGCCGCCGATGTCAGCAGCAATAAGGAAGGAGCTGTTGTGGTGCTGCTCGTGGAGCGGACCTATGAAACAGTTCTGAACCTCGCCGCAGGCTATGGTCGAGTTGCTGCCCACTGCGCTCTGGATGACCCGTGCAAGCTGCTTTATGGTCACCTGCCTGTCCAGGAAGCACTGATCAACAAAAGCCCCTGACTCTATATTGACCCCGCCTCCGATGAAAGACTGCTTTACAATAGCGTTGTCGCCTATAGCGGTGCGGCTTGCAGAACCGGAAGCTATGACGCACTCCTCCACCCGGGTGGCCCCGGAGATTATTCCACGGCGCCCCAGCTTTATGCTCCGCACCGCCTTTGCATTCTCGATCACACAGTTATCTTCTATAACGGTATAAGGGGTCACGGCGGCCAGTTTAGCCTTGTTGAACTGTGCGAGGAACTGCTGCAGGATGTCATTGGACTTCAGATGGGTCTGCATCCATATCTCTTCCATGGTGATGCCATTGAAAAGGAGCGCCTCTCTCCCTGTTTTCTCGTTGCCAGCCCCGACTATCACAGGTTTTTTGAAGCCATCTGGGTCGGTGGAGAGCTCCGAGCAGTTATGGATTATGACATTACGTCCTATAAGTGCTTCAGAAACAGTGCTCCGGGAGATGGAAGAATAATCGTCGATGCAGGATGAGGTGATCTGGCAGCCGAAGATTCCTATGGGATGGGAGACTCCATGGAACTGGATAAAGCCTTTCTCAAGGCGTCCGATGTAAACAGTACCGTAGAATCCTGTGCCATGGATCAGGCTTGGGTCAAAAGGCCGTTTAACATGAATCTGCTTCCAATCATCAGCCCAACAACCATTATTTTCAAGAATTTTTACTTCTTCGTCTTTTAAAAGCGAAGAATTATCAAACTTTTTTAAATTAAACTTTGAAAATATACCGCTAATCGGATACCCCACATTAAAATAGCTATGACTGTTTTTCTTCTCTCTCATACTGTTATCCTACCATGGAATACAACTTTTTTTCCATAGAAATCTGTCACAATCACATCAACACTGTTATCACCTGGATTCAGGTGGATGCCGGGAAATGTAAAAGCCCCATCCCTGCCATACAGCGTTCCATATTCAAAAGCCTCTTTATCCAGCACCAGGGTATCCCCTTTCTTTTGAACTGTCCTGAAGCCCAGAGTGCCAACCACCTGGCCACCTACAGAAATCTGCACCTTATAAAGTCCCAGCAGCCCCTTGGAAGACATATAGACAGTGAGCATGCCCTCCGGATCATAAGAGAGCCCACTCACCTTCGGAAGCTCCGACTTCTTTATATTATCGGTCATAAGGAGCGGATTGATATAACGCTCCATCTCCAGGTCGTAAATCGCAAAGTTGAGAACTCCCCCTTTTGTCTTTCCCAGCAGCTGCCCTTTTTTTATATGGATATCCTTGGAAATCTCATCGGAAGCTGCAACCTGTGAATAGAGGGTCAGGAGAGAATCATCACGGGCCAATGCTATGAAATCGGGGCTATAATAGAGCACTTCGCCTTCTTCGGAGGCAAATACATTCTCGGTCTGGATATCGACACCTGTGTTGAACTGCCCCTTTTCCCCAGATCCGAAGGAGGCTGTTATCTTTCCTCCAGGAGCTGGAAAATCATAGGCAGAAAGAGACGAGGCAATCATCACAGAGTATAAAAGAAATAATAACCTGCCCATATCATTGCTCCACCACTCTCAAGGTTTCAAGGCTTGTGCCGTCATACCTGGCAGAAGCCACCAAGCTGCCGTTATAAAGGAACATATGAATATGCTCCTCCCCATCATCATCACCCGACACAACCCAGACATACTCCTGCTCCGGGTCGAAGGAGACATCCTTCAATGCCCCGCTGAATTCCATTGAGAAACGGCTGAATGTTGTCATATTGAACACCGATATCCCCGATTCATCCTCATACAGGAGCATGTTGCCCGAGAAGGCCAGGAAAGGGATGCGCCGCACATCATCTGGAAGATTGACCCTATGGAACAGATTC
>JAFXTY010000031.1 GCA_017535435.1 Spirochaetia bacterium
CAACATTACTATAACGTTACTCTGTTGTCAATAGTAACGCAAAAGAAATTTTGCAATTTATGCAAACTTTTTTATAACTGCTTGCACTACAAGGAGATAGCTATAAGAATATTTTTTGGAATCGGTTCAGAAACAGGGTAGGAATGGGTTAAAATACCAACATTGGTGGCTCGTTACTAGCAAGAGAGGCAATAAAAAACCCAGCCGAAAGGCTGGGTTTTTTTGTCCATAAATACTCTATCTGCTTCCAGCAGGAATCAAGTTAAGACGCTGCCCCTTTACATTTCCAGGGCTTCCAAGATACAGTTCAACACCATCGGCTGTGGTATACTTCTCAAAGTCGGAATCAAACGCCTTTGAAGGAGGAGAACCGGAATATCCATTTGAACTAGGAATAACTCTATCTGGGATATATTCACTGATTTTGCTACTAGAAATTCCTGACGGGTTATTATTTCTCATGTCAATGCTTATCAATCGGTTCGCTCCAGCGGGATGAGGGCTATTATCATCATTTCTAAGTTTATCAGTTGGGCTGTTGCTATAGTCATCGGTAAAGATAGTATTGACAACACCATTGTTCTTAACCTTCCACTGAGCAATAATTGCCCTGAGCTTTGTAGGAGTCATATAGAAGTTATGAGCAAACATCCAGTTCATATAGGTAACTCTGCTCAAATCCACTCCGCCTGGACTAAATGATATAGCTTCCAGTTTTTCACACCGGTCAAACATATTTGCCATATTGGATACGCTATCAAAGCTCCAGCCGGAAAGATCAAGGTTCGTAACGTTATAGCAGAGGAAGAACATCTGAGACATATTGGTAACATACTGGGTGTTGAATCCTGTCATATCCATAGTTGTATATTTATAACAACCCTCAAAGAGATTGTGGCAGTCCCCATACAGATATACATCTCCACCATAGTAATAGTATACAGTGTTGTCATTTTCGTCATACCAGTAAGCAAAACTTCCCAGGAAAGTTTCTCCCTTTATATTGGCAGGGTATAATCCAGTTCCTGGATCCCGTTTCAGCGGGCCGTCTGCCTTCCTGAATGTGGCGTTTGCCTTTGCATAGGTATCATGCAACTCTGTTATTATAGGCTTCATATATTTAACAGGGTCGGAGATGTTGACCGGGCCCGGAGGTGTTATACGCAGTGTTGAAGTCTGCACCGAGGTAATCTCATAGTTTTTATTGTAAAAACCTTCATTATAAGTAGTATTCAGCTTCAATGAGCCCTGGGCGATAGTATAGTTTCCCACCGCCTCGCCCTCCTCCCGGGCCAGACTGCCTTCAAATACTGTTGTTTTCCAGTTGGCAACTCCCTTAAGCGATGCCGGGGTCGGCTCAAAATCAAATTCCGGATCATCATCATCTTTCACTTTGCTGGTAGGGAATATAGTGATGACAACTGGACATTTGGTGATTGCAAATGTCTTAGTATCATCAAAATCAATATAGTAGTTGTTTGCATAACTGCCCTGCAGCGCCAGATTACCCTGAGTGATAGCATACTCTCCTACTACATCACCTTCAGCTCTGCTCAGCTTTGTGGCTCCGAAAGCTGCTGTCTGGTTAACGGCCGGTTCAGTTGCAAGGTATATTTCGCCGGATCAGCTGCTCCATAAATTCTGCTCTGATGTGTTGAAGGTATGACAGCCAATGCCTTCTTATTTATTGTCAAAGTTGAATTGGTAAAGGCAATGGTATAATGTTGTGCATTTGTACCATCAAGTGCCAAATTTCCCTGCCTGATGGCATAAGTTCCAGCATCGCTTCCAGGATCACGTGTCGGGGTACCTGTAAAAAAGAGTCCGGCAGGAAGTGCCTCGGCCGGGGTATAGGAAAGTACCGGATCCGGGTCACCATAGAACTTGGCCTGAGGATTTGCAGAAACATGGATTATGTTATTATTTGTAATATTGAGAGTTCCGTTCACAAAGGAGAGATTATAGTTATCAATATACCTTCCTCCCGAACCATCGGTTGCAGTAGTAAGTATCAAGGTTCCCTGCTTGATGGCAAAGACACCCACGTTTGCCATGGTGGCTGCCTCGCATTCCAAGGCGCCGGTGAAGGCTGAATCTGGCAAGCCCAGGTCGTTGGTGAAGGTAAAATCCGGGAATTCCGAATTAAATACCCTGATAAACGAAGTGGCTGTAACTGTAACTGTCTTTTTCTTGATAGTCAGTTTAGCAAGATTACCCGAGTCTGGGGTAAGTTCGTCAAATTTAAGGTGATATGGCTTGCCATCTGTAGCATTACCGGCCAAAGCAAGGTTCCCCGGTTTGATGTAGTAGTCCCCGGCCACCTCACCGGCCTCTCTGCTCAAATTTCCTGTAAGATATTTACCAGCCGGAAGTGCTGCAGGGCTTAATACATAGGTGAATATTGGATCTGCTTCTCCATATTCCTTCTCAAAACTGATGGCTTTAACCAGGATTTCACCTGCTTTTGCGATATGGAACACACCTGGCGTGAAATCAATTCTCCAGTCACCGGCATCAGGGCCTTCCAGATGCAATGTTCCCTGGCTTATAGTATAATCCCCCGGGGCAGCTCCCGCACCTCTTTCAAGGGCCCCGACTATAGTGATACCGAAAGAAAGTCTTAAGGATTCAGCGCTTGGTGCAACATAATAATCAAGCTCAGGATCCTGCGGTTCATCCTCGAATTTGCTCTTGTTGTTTGCAATGATGGTGACAACACCTTTCTCATAGATAGTGAGCTTAGCCCCTATGAATACAAGGGTATATTTAGCGGCATTCTCGCCAGCAAGAGCCAAAGACCCCTGCTTGATATCATATTCACCAGCCTCTTCGCCGGCCACACGGATCAAGTTTCCTGTAAACTCCACGCCTGGTGGCAATTCAACCGGCACATGGGTATAGGTGAGCTCCGGGTCGGGTTCTATCCTTCCCTGTGGATCATCAGGGTCGTATATTTTCTCTTTGTCCTGGGCAGTGACAAATATAACAGTGCTATAGCCTTCTCCATCAGTTGATGTTGGGAGAGGTTTGACATCGTTCACAAAGGCAACACCGTTGTCACAACCTATAAAAATATAAAGAGTTAAAAGAATTACTGAAATTATTAGAATTATTTTTTTCATTTTCATTTCTTCCTAATTATAGCCCATTCGTTGCTGAAGCTCCAGAGGACACCCAGTGTGAAGCGTGGAGTGAATCTATAGTCAGGCACCCAATCGAAGCTGATATCTCCGGTAAACTGCAGGTGCTTGTGCAATGTCACATCAAAGCCCACCGAAGATCTCCACAAGAGATAGGTTTTCATGTCGATATCCCCGTCTATCTTATAATAGAACCACGCAGGCCCCGCCATTGTGCTTATATAGAAATTAGGCTGGCACTGGATGCTGTTGAAACGCCAGTTCAGACCGGTTCCTGCCAGAACCTCATAGAAAAAGGCATGGTCTGCATCGTAGCCAGGAAGCTCGTCCCTGACAAAGTCATCGGGGACCTGAGATACACCGATATCTGCCAGCAGGAACCAGTGGGGCAGAAGTGCAAGTGTTCCCTCTATATCAACATCCCGGGTTCCGAACTTGATGCCGAGAACATTTCTTGCATGTCCCGGAGGAAGGATGTTGAAGGTGCTGACCAGGTCCCCTTTTCTGGTGATATGGGTAGTACCTGTGCTCTCGGCTTCGGTCAGAGCCTCATCCCGTCTGTCCAGGGATTCCCTGTATTCATAAGTGCGGGCAATAGCTTTCTGATATGCAATCTCGCTGGCATTACGCTCTGTCTCAAGCTTGTCAAGCTTCTCGTTCAGCTCAGCTATCTCTTTGTCACGGGCGGCAATAGCACCCTGGTAGTTCTGTCCCTCGCCGCTCAATGCATTGTTTCTGTCGCGGAGATACACAATCTGATTCTCAAGGTCTGCAAGCCGTTTCTGAAGACTGTCCTGTTCTGCCTGGAGTGCGGCGCGGTCGAACTCGGCCTCTCCTTTCTCCTGCTCAAGACGCTCCACCTGGGATTTGAGCTCGGCAATCTGCCTGAGATATGATTCTTCCACAGGATCAGAGGTTTCAGTTGTATTTTTCATTATGCGGACATTGGGCTGGGATGCCTCCGCTTCTGGAGTTGAGTCTTTTTTATCTGTAATAAGAATAATACCAGCTGCTGCCAACAATGCAAGAAGAACGGCAGCTGCTATTATAACTGGTTTCTTCAAAATACCTCGTCAATAATATTATTTATTAAAACATAAGTATCAATAATTAAATATATTGTGTTTCTACCAAAGTGGCAAGGGGGGGGGGAGAGAAGAAAAAATGCAAAAAAAGGGGGCTCCCGATTGGGGAGCCCCTTCTGTCTCAACTTTGGAAAAGGTTTCTTCTATATCTTATCTGGGGTATACGGTCACAGCCATGGATGCCGACTTCACCAGCGCGCCGTCTGCGCTGTATGCGATGCAGGTCACGTCGTACACTCCAGGGTATGCGCAGCTGAGCTCGTATGTGGACTCTGTCTCGCCCTCCTGGAACATGCCGTTCACGTACCAGATGAACTGTGCACCCTCGCTTGCAGATGCAGTGATTGTTGTTGTGCCTGTCTCGCTCTGCAGAGCCTCGTCTGCTCCGGAAACAGAAACGTTGATCTCCGGGATGATGATTGTG
>JAFXTY010000032.1 GCA_017535435.1 Spirochaetia bacterium
CAAGGGAAAGAACAGCCAGAAGGCTGATGTCTATTATACTCAGGTGAAATATTTAAGACGGGCAAAGGATGGGCCCCTGGGCCTTGTCCTCCCTACTCAGGAGAAGAACCTGGCTGTCACTGCAGATCCTGCACGCCTTAAACGGCTGCTGGGGGAATCGTTATAGTAACTTCAGTTCCGGCACCAATCTGGCTTTCCACTGAGACATCAGCATTAAGAAGCCGCTTGAACTGGAATGTGAGGTTCTTGATGCCGGCAGCATCCTTCTCTCCCCTGTCAATCTCGGCCAATACTTTCTGACTGTCGAAGCCTACTCCGGTGTCCATGATCTTGACCACGATATTGCCGTCTTTATCCTTGTCGCTCTGTATCGTTATCTTGCCGCCGGTCTTGCCCCGGAAGAATATTCCATGCCGGACAGCATTCTCCACAAAGAGCTGCACTCCCAGGGGAACAACCTGGAAATCGGTCTCCTTAAGATCATACTCAATAGCAAGTTTGTCTCCCATCCTCATCTTTTCCAATTCGAAAAAGGCTTTGATATTGGTTATCTCCTGAGTGAAGGGTATAAGGCTTCCTTCTGACATGCTCTTGATACATGCCTTGAGATGCACTGTAAAGTCGTACAGAAGATCTGATGCATAGTCAGGGTCTTCCAGGATTATCTCCCTGATAGAGCTCAGGGAATTATAGAGGAAATGAGGCTGCAGCTGGCTTACAGAATTCTTCACCCGGAGCTCCTGAAGCTCTGCGGTAAGCTCCTCGATACGGCGGCCACGGGCCTCAGCATCAGTTATATCATAGATAATAGAGAGAGCCATTATATCACCGGAGGTCTCATTCCTGGTCATGAAGTAGACTATACGGACAACCCGCTGCTCCTGGCTTAAGAACCGGGACATGCAACGGAACTCCACATATGGGTTTCCGGCATTGAACTGCTCTATAAGCTTTGCAGGGCTGACAGTGTTGATGAATGTCTCTTTATCGGTATAAACCATATTCTCTGCCCACCAGGTGATGAAATCGGAGAACTTATTGGGCTTAGGAAGATCCGGGAACTCAATAGGCTTTATCAGCATGCTTTGGCGGGCATCGTAGGCATCCAGCATTAGGTTCTTGGAAAGGTTGATATCCATATAGCCTATGCTGCTTGATAAAATGGCATTGCGGTATGCCCGTTCCTTCTGGATCATCTCGGCCTCATGGCGAACCGCCTCGTCCACACTGTGGAAGCCGCAAATTATATTTCTGCATTCTTTGTCGGCAGCCACAAACTTTATCTGCCAATACTTGATTTTGTTCTGCTGGAGCATCCTATAGTTAACATAATAATCGCTCCTGCTCTTAAGCTGCTCCAGAACATAATCCTTGGAAGTGGCAGAAAGGAACATATGCCGGTCCTCGGGGTGCACCATTGTATTGCAGATAAGATCCAGCCGCTGCCTGAAGCTTGTGATATCTGACCACTCCGGGAAGTCGGTGAACTGCTTGTCGCTGATGCTGTATATCTTATCATTGCCTGTCTTGACGTTAATAAAGCACACCAGGGAATAGTCGGATGCAAGTCCATGTATGACTGCCTGCCGTTCCATCTTTTCCCTAATCTCTCCATCCTTGTCGGAAAATCCTACCAATATAGTGTTGTTTTCTGAAAGAATCGAAATCTGCAGCAGGTGCCATCTGAGCTCTCCTCTTGATATATCACGGAATTCCACAGAATAGGAGTCGCTCTTGGAAAGCCGATCAGATATACGGTCAAAACTGGTCTCGGCCAGGAGCAGTTCCCTGTCCTCTGCTACCACATCATTATTGATATATTTTGCCACTGTAGCACTGAAGGAAATACCGTTTCCATATTTCCGCCGTACCTGCTCCTCCATCTTAAGGACGGAGAACTTATCATCGTGGAGAGAAACAACAAGGACAGACTCAAAGCTCCGGCTGAACCTGCGGATAATCTCCATGCTCTGCCGCTCCTGCTCCTGTGTACGGACATGCACCTCGGTCTGTATAATCTCCCGGGTCAACTCCTTTTCCCGCCGCCGCATAATATCAAAAAGGCTGTACATTATGCCTATGACAGCCATGCTTACAACCAGCTGGATAAAGCTTGAACGGTTCCGGTTATGAACAGCGAGCCTGGTCCAGATGTTGGTGGAGAAGAACAGAAGAAACATCATCATGATCCACATGATTGTGGACTTTCCGAACCTATGCTCTTTATCCTTCCAGAATACAACCCAATAGTACAGAATTCCTGCAAGACTCCATCCTGCAAAAACAAGATAGCTCTCGATAGCCAGTGCGTTCTTGGCAAATATGTTGGGAATGAGGAGGAAGAAGAAAATAAGGATGAATGAGACAAGCCCGCAGAACCCGTTTATCAATACACGGCGATTCCCCTCTGCTGTCATTATGCAGCAGATTGAGATATAGGCATATACTATTGAGACGCTCAATGTGGAGACATCAACATTCCAGCCTATGGCAGTGCGTCCTAAAAGTGGTATAGGCAGAGAGAGCAGAATCACAAGGATGTCGGCATTGACAGGAACCCCTGCCCTGTTCACCTTGGCAAACTGTGCCGGCAGCAGTCTGCCGTCGGCCATGGTCCTGATGACACGGGCGGCTGCCCGGTGGAAACCGAATATAGAGGTGGTAAGGGTTGAGGCTGCCGCAATCACCACAAGGACTACCCCCCACTGCCCCAGTATTGCATGGGCATTATACAATACAGGAAGTCCTTTATATCCAGACAGATTTTTTAGATCTGCCATATATTCAGTCCAGTCAGCATATCCGGCAGGAACTGAGGCTGCAGCTGTCAGGTTAAGAAGTATATAGACAATCATACCTGTCACTATGGCAAGACCTGCATAGCGGAACATCCGGTGCACCGGGAACCGGATATCCTCCACTGAATGGGTCACAGTCTCAAAGCCCACAAAGAGCCATGGCGCCAGGACTATTATATTCAGAATCTGCATTCCGGCCGACTCGCCGGAGGAGAACCGTGGAGTGAACATCCGGCTGCCCCCGGTCTTGACCAGGATGGCAGCAAACAGGACAACCACAGATACAAACATAGTTATTCCAAACAGAACCCTGATTATGTTTGTAATCTTTTTCCAGAAGCAGTTGATAAGTCCGAAGACAATGAGAATAAGAATGGTGGCAAAGACCTCTCCCAGATATACATCATATCCGACAAATCTGTAGAGGAATCCCCACTGGAGGGCATCTCCAAAGATATAACGGAAAAGAAGAATAACTGCGGTGGCATTGGCCCAAAGCAGCGAGATATAAGCTATCTCCAGCGACCAGGCAGCCAGGAATGCATGGTCTTCTCCCAGGATGCCCCGGGTAAATGTGTAGGATCCGCCCGGCACCGGATTCCTGCTCATAAGATATGAGTAGTTGGCACAGGCAAAGAGCACTATAAGGGCAGAAATCACTATTCCTACAGTGGTTCCCAGAGGTCCTGAGTCCGGCAGGAATGTGATGCCCGGCATGACAAAGCTGCCCCAGCCGATAACACAGCCAAAAGCCAGGGCCCATACAGATATACCGTTTAAATTCTGTCTATAAATATCGTTATTTCTCAAGAACCTTTTCCAAGAGCTTAGGAGCCCATTCATACTTGGTCATGAATCCACCAGGAATCTTGGATATATCCTTGTTGCCTTTCTTGATCCACTGATACAGGTCGCAGTCATAGAGATCTGTATTGGTGAGATGTCCACGTTTTGTTGAGATAAGCAGGTCTGGGATGGCATCATCTGACAGTGCATCCTTGAGCCGCTTGATAGCGTTGTAGTACACCTTCATGTTCACGTTGTTGTACTCGCGGCCTTCCCAAAGCACGCTGTAAATCTCTTCGTTAGAAACTTCCTTGCCCTGCATGATGACGCAGTATGCCAGAATCTCCTTTGCCTTTCCTGTCACAGAGGTAGGCTTGCCGTTCTTGAGCACCTCGAACTCACCGAAGGTCTTGATGAAAAGCTCCTTCTGCTGCCTCTTCACCAGAAGGCGCATCCTGTCCATCATCATCTCCAGAGTCTCGTGCTTGTACGGTTTAAGTATGTAGTAATCGGCTCCGACAGCATTGGAATCCTTGATATAATCTCCATAGGCAGAGATAATGACAAGGAGGATATCAGGCCTTATAGCCCTAAGTTCCTTGGCCAGCTGGATGCCGGACATTGTAGGCATCTCTATGTCAAGGAAAGCGATCTCTACAGAATTTTTCTTTACAAATTCAATTGCATCTTCCGGCGCCTCGAATGTGCTAAGAACCTGAAGATCATCGATACCGCTGCTGAGTCTCAAAAAGCTTTTCAGCATCATCGGTTCATCATCTACAACAATTGCTCTCATATATTCCTCCCATGAAATATATTCAAAAAATATTTTTTTAATTAGCGGGGAACGTGACCGTCACAGTCGACCCCACCCCTACTTTACTCTGGACATCCACCTTTGCCTTCATCATCTTCTCGAACCGGAAGATAAGGTTCAGCATACCTGTGGAATCCCGCTTGCCGCTGGCTATCTCGGCCTTGACCTGCTCAAAGTCAAATCCGACACCATCATCTGCAACCTGAACCACCACATTGCCTTTGTCATCCCCATAGCTCCGTACCGTAACAGTGCCGCCAGCTTTCCCCCGCTTGTAGACACCATGCCGGATGGAATTCTCCACAAGTGGCTGAATTCCCAGTGGAACTATCTTGAAATCGCTCTTCTGTATATCGTAAACTACCTTGAGCCTGTCGCCGAACCGCATCTTCTCTATGTTCACATAGGCGTTGATATTGGTAAGCTCCTGCTCAAACGGAATAAGATCGCTGTTGGACATAGCCTTGATACAGGCTCTCAAGTGTGTTGTGAAGTCGTAGACCAGGTCAGAGGCATACTGCGGGTCGTCCAGGATGATCTCCCGGATGGAGCCCAGAGCATTGTAAAGGAAATGAGGCTGCATCTGGCTCATGG
Source organism: Spirochaetia bacterium (assembly GCA_017535435.1). Taxonomy (GTDB): domain Bacteria; phylum Spirochaetota; class Spirochaetia; order CADAEX01; family CADAEX01; genus CADAEX01. The sequence goes on from JAFXTY010000032.1 coordinate 4,996, forward strand.
AATTCTTGATTCTGGACTCCTTAAGGGCCTCCTGAAGATTCTCCACCTCTTTGTTCTTTCTGCTCATCTCAGTGATATCATAGGCTACAAACAAAGCCATGATATGGCCGGTGCTGGTGTTGCGGTTGACAAAGAATACAACACGGAGCAGACGGTCATCATTTTCTGCAAACTTGGCATGACACTGGAATTCAGTGTAAGGCATACCTGAGTTGAAGGCAGAGATAAGATAGGAAGAATTGCAGGTATTGAAAAAGCTGTCCTTGGAAGAGAGAAGCTTGGTGTCAGCGCACCACTCCAGGAATTTGCTGTAGCTGCAGGGCTTTTCCAAAGGAATTTCAACTTCTTTAGGTATAACGGAATTTACGGCACTGAAACAATCATCCAGTATATCCTTTGAAAGATTTATATTACCATAGAGAAGACAGCTTGAGGTTATGGCATTGCGGTAAGACCTTTCCTTCTGAAGCAGATCTGCCTCGCGTCGGATTGATGCATCGATATTTCGGATTACCACATAGAGTATATTGCTGTCCTTATCGTTCAGAATACCCCGGAACTGGTAATAGATAGGCTGGTTATTATGAACCACACGGTAGTTGAAGATATAATTCTTTGAATGCTTTAAAGCCTCCTGTATCTTCTCTTTGTTTACCATAGTTTTCACATATTCACGGTCATCAATATAAATAAAAGTATTGTAGTCATAGTTATTCACATCAAAGAAATTGTCACCCTTAGTGGAAACACCTATCTCTCCGAACTCGCCGCTTGCGTTGACAGCCCTGAATGCATTTGTGGTCAGATTGACGATATACAGGCACTCAAAATCCTGGGCAAAGGCAGTGATCACATTGCTCATCTCCGCAGATTTTAAAATTGCATTGTGCTCTCTGGTGCGGTCCAGGATGGAGCCGAAGATATAGACAACCTTGCCATTATTGTCCTTGAATGGAGAGAGGATGATCCTGTGCCAGATATTATCTCCCTTGCTGCCTGCATCAAATGTATATTCTTTTCCAGATGCCTTGACCTTCTCCAGTGCAGAGCGGAAAGTCTTTACATCAAAGCCGGCAAACAGGTTTTCCTCCAGCTCCTTCATTGTGTCAGCAGTATATATCTTTTCTCTGATCTTGAGTTCATCGGCTTCCAGGTTATAGTCGAAGAAATCGCAGTTGAGTCGGTCCAGAAGGATGGCGTTCCGCTCCTGCTCAAACCTTATCACCTCTATACCCTGCCGTCTGCGGTAAATATTAACAATGATGACCATAGAGAAGTAGACGAAGAGGGCCCAGCTTAACAGGACAAATATCATTATCAAGAATCTTGTATCTTTCCGTCCTATGGCATAGGCTTTGATCAAAGCCTCCCTGTCGCCCGACACAATCAGATGCCAGTCGTTGACTCCGATAGAATGCTGCACAACCAGCTGTTTATCCACATTCTTATACTGAAAATGAATATTCTGACCTTCCTTGATACTGTTGGCCAGATAAGCCCAGTCAATATACTTTTCCTTCATTATATCCGGCAGATTGGCTCCACGGGAAAAGCCTTTTCCAAGATACATCCGAGCAGCTATATTGGTGGCAAGGACCTCAAGCTGGGAGTTGACAATCATAATCCTCAGAGGCTCGCTGGCCAGATTGTGATGGAACAGAAACTCCAGGTTTTCCACTTGCTTGATTGCAAAGAGGACACCTTTCATGATGTAATTCTCATAATAAGGAATGGCATAGAAAAGATATATGTCATGGCTTATATAGGAATCCCACCGCATACTGAGCATCTGTGGCTTGCGGTTTATGGTGATCTCATAGAAGAAAGGCATGTCAGAGACATTTCCTCTTTCTTCTCCCTTATAGTTGATGGAGTTACCATTAAGATCTGCATACCTGAGGGCTGTCCATTGGTTACTGTCAATCATGGCCTTCAGAAAGTCGCTGTTGAGGTTTTTCTTAAAGCCACCATGGGAGGAAAGGTAATCCGCTATAAACGACAGTGGTATAAAGTTTCTATCCATAGAGCGGTTGATCATAGCCACCTCTTCTGTGGCAATAAAATCCATTTCCGCAATGACTTGATTTGAGTTATGATTTTCAAAGGCAATATCTGTGGAGGCTTTAATTACGAGGATTCCCACACATAACAGAATCACAAAGAAGAGAAAAAAATGCTTCTGAAGATTCTGTGAAATTTTATCAAAAAGATTAGTTGTTCTGCTCATTTCTAAGAACAGTATACCAACTTTTTAAAAATATGTAAAGATAGAAACCGAATATAAACGCAGTTTTTTTATTTACAGATTTTTATATGAAGGGTATACTGATTATATGAGAACACCGATTGTTGACGGAATATTCTATCCAGCAGATAAAAAGGCCCTGGAGGACAAGGTCAAGGAGCTTTTGGAAGGTGCCGGCCAAGGGGCAGACACAGCCGCTGATGCCAACGCCATAGTGGTGCCCCACGCCGGGTACAGCTACACAGGCGCTCTGGCAGCAGCCGGGTTCAAGAGTGCATCAGGCAGAGCCATCCGCACAGTAGTGCTTCTGGCCCCGGTGACCAGGGATGCCCAGGACGGCCTGTTCCTGTGCGGCTTCGAGGCTTTCCAGACCCCTCTGGGGGATGTGCCGGTGGACAAGGAGAAGGTAGCCGCACTCCTTAATCATAAAGGAAGGTTTTCTATAAACCAGTTTCCGTTCCTGGAGGAGCACAGCATAGAGGTGCAGCTCCCCTTTGTGCAGCACCTGTGGCCAGAGGCGCAGATAGTGCCTGTGCACATGGGAAGGCAGAACCCTGGGACAGTGAAGCAGCTGACCAAAGCGCTGAAAGAGGTGTTCAAGGACGAGATGGAGAATACTCTGTTCGTGGTAAGCGCCAACGCAAGCCCATACCTGCAGCGCCCTCTGGCACAGGAGTATGCAGATGCATTCCTGGCCCTGGTCACCGCCGGCGGGAGCGAGGCTATACTGGCCCAGCTGCAGAAGCGCACCCCCCTACCTGGGGGCACCGGCTGCGCCGCCGCAGTACTTGGCCTGGCCGAGGCTGCACCCAGAGTTACAGTACTGGGGGCTTCCGACTCAGGTGGAGATAAAATAGTCTGTTACGCTTCTTTGGCTGTCAGCTTCTAGCGATATCGCAAATAATATCCACGCACTTTTCTATGCCCAGGGAGGATGAGCAGAGGCACAGGTCGTAGTTCTCGGCCAGGCCGAACTCCCGCTGGGTGTAGTAGCTGCAGTACTTGATTCTTCCCCTGTCCACATCATGGAGTAAATTTTTAAGCTCGCTGTATGACAGGTCCGGGTAGAGGTTTCTGACGTAATCCAGCCGCCAGGCTTCGGAGCCATATATAAAGACATGGAGAGTGTCGTCGTACTCCTTCAGGATTGCATCGGCATTGCGCCCTACTATGACACACCTTCCATGGTTTCCGAACTGCTCTATGACCTTTTTCTGAGCCTCCATGAACCGATCTTCCAGTGTGGTGCGGTATACACCGAAAAGGCTCTGGGCAAAGCCATATTCGTGGGGCACCTTCTCGTCCAGATCTGAGCTCTGTGCAAGAGTGAGGTTTGCCTTCATGGCTGCATGTTCCACCAAGTCGTGATCCACATATTCATAGCCCAGCCGGTCTGCAACCTTGCGTCCTATCTTGCCACCGGCGGCGCCGAATTTTCTGTTTATAGTGATGATCTTTCTCATTTCAACCTCTGATCACAGAACCTTGCTGAGGAAGCTCTGGGTCCGCTCCTGCTTAGGATTCTTGAGAAGTTCTTCCGGAGTCCCCTCCTCAATTATGTAGCCTCCATCCATGAACACAATGCGGTCAGCCACCTCCCGGGCAAATCCCATCTCGTGGGTTACCACAACCATGGTCATACCACCTTTGGCCAGGTCCTTCATTACCTGGAGGACTTCTCCTACCATCTCAGGATCCAGTGCCGATGTGGGCTCGTCGAACAGCATTATGGATGGATTCATGGCCAGGGCACGGGCTATAGCCACACGCTGCTTCTGACCACCGGACAGCTGCTGAGGATATGCCTCGGCCTTATCCTTGAGCCCTACCCTGCTGAGAAGACTCATCCCAGTCTCCCGGGCTTTATCCTCGGTCATCTTCTTGGTCTTCACCGGTGCCAGCATAATGTTCTTGATCACGTTCATGTTGGGGAACAGATTGAAGTGCTGGAACACCATTCCTATGTCTTCCCGCACTTTGTTTATATTTACATTTTTGTCATTTATGTCATTGCCATCCACTATTATGGTGCCGCCGGTGGAGTGCTCCAGCTTGTTAAGGCAACGGAGGAATGTGGATTTGCCGCTGCCGGACGGACCGATGACTACCACAACCTCTCCCTCGTGGATATCTATGCTTATACTCTTAAGGACTTCCAGCTTGCCAAAATACTTCTTTAAATCTTTCACATGGATTTTCACTGTATCTGTCATAGCATCCTCCTACTGGTCCCTGTGGCGCTTGCGGGGCTTGCCTGCATCTTCCTCTATCTTTATCTTCCGCTCAAGCCGCTTTGAAGCCTTGCTCAAGGAGACAATCACCACCATGTAAAGGACACCGACAATTGCCCATGTCTGGAGGCTCAGGAAGGTGTTGCCGGCAATGGTTCTTCCCATGTTTGTAAGCTCCGGATAGCCGATTACCGAGAGAATTGATGTATCCTTGAGGGTTATGATGAACTGGTTGATGATGGAAGGAATCATCACCCTGAAAGCCTGAGGCAGAATTACACATTTCATGCTTGTGCCGTATGTAAGGCCAAGAGAGCGGCTTGCCTCCATCTGTCCCTTATCTATACTTTCTATTCCGGCGCGGAAAATCTCGGCCATATAGGCGCCGCAGTTCATTGCCAGAGCTATGGTACCAGCCTGCAGAGCAGGAAGCCTGAACCGTGCGAACCCCATCATCTTGAAAGCCTGGGGCACACCGAAATAGATAAAGAATGCAAGTACAATCAAAGGAACACCGCGGACAGCATCTACATAAACAGCTCCTATAATATTCAATATGCGGCTATGACTTACATTCATAAGGGCAAATATAAGTCCTATTATCATAGCGAAGATAAGTGCCAGAACTGTAAGCACCAGTGTATAGCCCAGAGACCTGAGCAGCATAGTAGAATAACTCTGTAGGATAGATATCATCCGCCGTACTCCTTTAAGAAAAAAAAGCCAGAGCCTCCCAGCAGGAAAGCTCTGGCATCATTCAACAATAATTACTTAAGATATTTGTCCAGGATTGCCTGGTACTTGCCGTTTGCCTTGATGTTCTTGAGGCCGGCATTGAACATATCCAGAAGTTCCTGGTTAGCCTTGTTCATGATAGCGAAACCATAAGGTGCTCCCTCGCTCTCCATTCCAGCAGGAATCTGAAGCTTGAGGCCAGCATTCTTGATGTTGTCAGCAATAATAGGTGTATCCTCTACACATGCTGCGCTGTTTCCGAGAACTACGTCGTTGTACATAGCCGGGGAATCATCAAATACAGTTACCTTGTAACCGTACTTGCTCTGAAGAGACTTGGCAAAGTCTGCACCTGCAGTTCCATTCTTTACAGCAACGTTCTTGCCTTTGAGATCTTCAAATTTGGAGATGCTGCTTCCCTTTGCAACTACGAATGTCTGTGTAGCAAGGAAGTAGCCTTCGGAGAAGATCCAGCCCTTGTCAATGCGCTCCTGCTTGATTGTTGCGCCTGCGATAAGAGCATCTGCCTGTCCAACCTGAACAGCTGCAATACCAGCATCCCAGCCAAGGGACTGAAGGTCATATTTGAAGCCCTGGTCAGCAGCAACTGCAGCAAGGATATCAACATCGATACCTACGAATTCATTCTTTTCGTTAGTATACTCGAATGGTCTGAATACTGTATCAGTAGCAATAATCCAAACCTTCTCTCCTGATGCCTTCTCTTTGTTTCCGCCGGCAAAACACATACCAGCAACAAGAAGAAGAATCATTGCAAACATTAAAACTTTTTTCATTTTTTCTCTCCTAATATATTGTTTATATAATATACATGAAACAGGATAACGTCAATGACAGGAAAGCTCAAAGGCTATCTGGCAGCTTTTGCCCGGCTCCAGAACCCCAGTCTGGCCGAATGCGTAAATAAGAGTGGAAAGATACTGATTCCCTTCGTGGAATATATTCCGGTATGTGAAATTGCTTACCCTGTCCGAGGTGATGGTGACTGTCCTGGCTTTGTCCTCGAACTCTATTCCCTTCTCCAGCATCCATAGATGGAATATATTTGCATCGCTTGAAAGGGTCAGGTTGAAGCTCACCCAGCCACCTATGTTGATGGGGAGCCCCCCGATATTGACAAGCTCATACTTGACTGCTGTAAGGAAGTTGAAGAACTGGTAGGTCTTGATGATCCGGACTGGTCCATTCGGGGTTTTATGCCGGAAAGAGAGAACCAGCTTTTTATTCTCCCTGTCATAGATGTCCACATCGTAGACTATCGAGGAAAAATCTTCAATGCTTGCTGTGGTCAGCGATTCTATGTCACCGCGGCACTTTGCGGGATCATACATGCCGTCCCTGAATATTCCAGGACTCTGATTATCCGGACAATAGCTTACATAGTTCCAGGCTGTGGGGATATTGTCAAATTCAAAGATCATTCCTCCTGCTCTCTGGATGTAAGCGTTGCATGTATCGCCCTGATAAAGGTACTGCTTATAGCCCCTGAGCTTGAAATCTGCCTTCACAAGGGAGGAAATGAAGGTTTCCTGGCTCCTTGAGAGCTTCCCCGATGTTATGAAGCAGCTGTATGCCTTGCGGCTCGCACTGCAGGTGAAGGCTGAGAAATACCCCTGCCCCTTCCACAGTTCCTCAAGAGCACTCTTCTTTTTATATTTATCGCCACGGATTGAATTAGCCAGGGTCTGGACATAGATCATCTTCGCATAAAGGTTGTCCAGTTCCTCTGAACTGAGCAGCATCTTCTTGCATATATTCCTGCTCTGGAAGTATTCCCGGGCTATCTCCGGCTCTCCCTTGAGATACTGTGACGGCGAGACAAGCTCTATTGACCTGTTAGTTGTTATAAGCCTGAAAAACTCATCCAGCCAGACCAGATCCAGGGATGGGATATTCTTACGGTCAAAGAAAAGGGAAACAACAGGATCCTTTCCCTTGATCTGAAGCAGCTTTTGGACAAAGGCTTCGGGAGTCATATCCTGGGCATTTTCCAGCAGCTTGTCTGCCAGGGGGAAGATAGTGATTATCTTTCCCTGGTCCTCGGTCATGGAGACATGATAATCGGGCACCCTATACCCTGCCGGGAAAAACATGGCGGACTTGTCCAAAAATACATATTCTATTCCACAGCTTTTAAGGCTGCTGATAAGGGAGTTGTCCCAGCTGGTGCTGTCTATTCTGCAGCCCTTGGGCTTTTTCATGAAACGCATGCGGATCAAGGTGGTGAGGGCATCTATCTGACCTATGCGGTCGTTATGCTGAAGCAGTGGAAGATAAGGCTCGTAATAGGCGCCGCCTAAAAGCTCCACCTGCTTGTTCTTCTTCATTATCTCGGAAATAAGGTTCAATACCTCGATATGCTCATCTGCAAGCCATTCATACCAAAGGCCTGAGAAATAGAGCACTATGGGGATTGAGGGATGTCCATATAAAATCTGGAAGAATGGACGATAGAAAGAATTGTACTCAGATAGAAAAGAATTGCCGGAAATCTGACTAGGCAAATTTCCGGACAATCCAACAATAAGCTTCAAAAATGCCTCTTAAATAAATTATTTAGAAGCCCTTAAATCAACAATACACTTGGAAGGACAGGATGCACATGCAGTATCCCGCTCTCCAGTCTTGGAGTAATCAATGGAAGCGAGGAAATTGTCTACGACAAATCCTCCCTCAGGAGACTTCTTCTCACACATTTTACAACCAATGCAGCCAACTTTGCAAGCTTTTTTTACAGCCGGTCCCTTGTCGTGGCTGTTGCAGTCTACAACGTGGCTTGCGGAGTAAGGAATCATCCGCATTGTTTTGGTCGGGCAAACCTTGGTGCAGGCTCCGCAGGAGATACATTTGTCCTTGTCAACCTGAACCAGGCCTGTGCCTGTCTTGGTGATAGCGCCTGCAGGGCAGACCTTGATACAGCTTCCGAATCCCAGACAGCCATATTTGCAGGCCTTAGGTCCCTGGAACATAGCGAAAGCGGCATTACAGTCCTCAATACCCTTATAGTTCATTGCCCTGACAGCCTGTTCGTTGTCGCCGCGGCAATGGCAGTGAGCAACCATCTTCTCTGCATTCAGGTCGATGGCAACCCCCATGATCTCTGCAATCCGGGCAGCAGACTTGGCAGCACCGGGACCACACTTTGTAAGCTCTGTGACAGAGCCGTTGAAGATAGCCTCGGCATAGCCGGAGCAGCCGGCGAATCCGCAGGAACCGCAGTTGTATCCAGGAAGAGCGGCCTCAAGAGCCTCAAGCTTCTCGTCCTTCTTTACAGCAAAGTGCTTGGCAGCAATGGAAAGGCCTGCTCCGAAGAGTGCTCCCAGTGCTGTTACGATAATACAAGCAAAAATTATATTCTGTACCATATCTCTACCCCGCTCAACCTATAAGATTGTTCAGCAATGCTGCGTCGAATGCCATGAAAGCCAAAGCCATAAGGCTTGCTGTGATGAATGCTATAGGCACTCCCTTGAATGGCTTCGGAATATCGGTGTCTGCCAGCTTCTCGCGGATACAGGACATAAGAACGATAGCCAGAAGGAATCCAAGACCTGCTGCAAAACCTGCAACAAAGCTTTCGATTGCATTGTAATTCTTACCTACTGCGATGATTGCAATACCAAGTACTGCACAGTTTGTTGTGATAAGCGGAAGGAAGATTCCCAGAGATTTGTACAGGGAAGGTGAAACCTTGCGCACTACCATCTCTACAAACTGAACCAGAGCAGCGATAACCAGAATAAAGGTGATGGTCTGGAGATAGGTAAGCCCGAATGGAACCAGAAGGAAATGCTGGATGCACCATGTGGTCAGGGAAGCAACGCTGGTTACGAATGTAACGGCGAATCCCATACCGATGGCAGACTCATAATCCTTGGATACTCCGATGAACGGACACATACCCATGAACTGGTTCAGAATAAAGTTGTTAATGAAAACATAAGTAATGATAATTCCAATAAATGTCATCTTCTACCCCCTTATTTCCTGCCTTCCTTATACTGGAAGAACGCCTTGAGAAGGCCCAGCACCAGAAGAGCTCCGGCCGGGAATGCGATGACTCTCATAGGAGCAATTGAGATGACAGGAACTGTGATCACACAGCCTGGAAGTGTGATTGTACCGGATCCCAGCACCTCTCTGATCAGGGCGATAAGGGTAAGAGCCAGTGTGAAGCCCACACCCATTCCCAGACCGTCCAGGATGGAAGGGAGAACCTTGTTCTTGTTGGCGAATGCCTCGGCACGACCAAGGATGATACAGTTTACTACAATCAGCGGTACGAAGACACCCAGTGCAGCATAAAGAGCTGGTGCGTATGCCTCCATAACCATCTGCACGATTGTTACGAAAGATGCGATTACTACGATGTATGCAGGGATTCTCACGTTGTCTGGAATGAAATTCTTAAGCAGTGAGATAAAGATGTTGGAGCATACAAGTACGAAGATTACACCTGCGCCCATACCCAGAGCATTGATAACCATTGTAGAGGTTGCCAATGTAGGACAGAGACCAAGTGCGATAACAAATATCGGGTTTTCTTTGAAAAGACCCTTGGTGAATTCCTTAATCACTTCTGGCCTCCTAATTTCTTAGCAAATTCGCTGCCATACTCAAGTGCCTTTGACACACCGGTGAATGTGATGGTTGCACCAGTCACTGCATCGGCATCGGCAGACTCAAGCATAGTCTTCTTTACAGGAACCGGTTTGTCTGCACCGGTGCCCTTGAACTTATTCATATATTCAGCGTTCTCAGCCTTCTTTCCAAGACCAGGAGTCTCGGAATCTTCCATAAGCTTTGCATCGATGATCTCACCATTTACCTTGAAGTTTCCAAGGATGACCAGATTTCCGCCATAGCCCATGCTTGTAAGGCTCATGATATAGTTGGTGACTTTTCCACCGTCAGTGACAGGGAAATAGTAGTTCACGCCAGCTCCGTCCCCTTCCACTCTCTCGCCGATTGTTCCAGCCTTGTTGATCACAGAGAGGGCATCAAGCTCGGCCTGTGCCTTGGAAGCTGCGATCTGTGGTGCGGTGATTCCGTTTACAAGAGCAAGGACAAATGCTGCAACCAGACAGATGACGGCAAGCTTTACAGCGATGATAATAATATTTTTCATTTCTTTGCCCCCTTCTTTGCCGGCTCAACTCCGAACACTCTGGTCTTGCTGAATCTGTCGATCAGCGGAACAGCCATGTTCATAAGTACGATAGCCAGGGAAACGCCTTCTGGGAAGGATCCGTAGAACCGGATGAGGAATGTCAGGAAACCGCATCCGATACCGAAGATGATCTGTCCTTTGGAGGAAAGAGGTGTTGTGACCATGTCGGTAGCCATATAGATGGCACCCAGCATAAGACCGCCGGAGAGCAGGTTGAACAGCACATCGCCTGTAAAGAGGCTGTGTGTGAACTTAAGTCCGCCGAACACCCATGTGAATACTGCAAAGGTAAGCAGGTATGCACCAGGAATCTCCCATGTGATAACCTTGCGGTACAGCAGGTAGATGCCGCCCAGGATAAGGAGCAGTGCAGAAACCTCGCCGATACAGCCGGAGATATTACCAAGG
>JAFXTY010000033.1 GCA_017535435.1 Spirochaetia bacterium
CAATGCTGATTATGAGCCAGATACAAGGGCTGGCTTTCGGTTGTGCGCAGCAGAGTGCCGTTGGAGAATGTGACCTCTACAATTTCTTCCTCAGCCGGTGTCATAACTTCGGTAACAACACCTATAATCTCCTTTCCGGATGCATCCAGGGTAATAACCTTGTCGCCAACCTTGAGATCTTTGATAAGGTTTACACCGCCAGGAACAGCAACCTCGGAATCGCCTGCAAAACAATGATGACTTCCACAACTATTTGATTCGCACGCATATCCACCACCACCAGCCACTTGATCAAGTGCTTGCTGATCAAGTTCCATGTTGTCCATCTCGGACAAGTAGGCCTCGGCCTCTTCCTTTGTCAGTTCGAAACCTTCGGCCTTTGCAAGGGTCATCAGCTCTTCTGCAGTTTCGCACTCCAATGCTTTTTCAAGCATCTCTTTTGTAATTTTTGTCATGTCAATCGGCATATTCTTCCTCCTTGTCTATCAACTAAGCGATGTACAGTTCAGCCTCTTCTTTGGTGATTGTAATTCCGTTGGCATTTGCAAGAGACATTACTTCGTCAACAGTCTTGCACTCCCTTGCTTTTTTAAGAAGTTCGCGTTCTCTCTGTGTGAAATACCCTTCGGTAGCAATTCCAGCGACGAAAAATACATTCTCATCCCCATCCCCGCCAACAAGGACGTCATATACTGTCTCCCGCTTTCCTGTATATCTGACATCTGTTACAGTGACTGTTCTGCCATCCCGGAGAAGTGCCTTCTTTCCTTTTGCAAACTTTACCATGCAATGCTGATCATGAGCCAGATACAGTGTCTGGCTTTCGGTTGTGCGCCACAATGTGCCGTCTGAGAATGTGACCTCTACTATTTCCTCTTCTGCAGGTTGCATCACTTCGGTCACCACGCCGATGATTTCCTTTCCAGATGCATTTAGGGTAATAACCTTGTCGCCAAGCTGCAAATCTTTGATGCACTTTACACCACCAGGCACAAGAACCTGGGAATCGCCTGCAAAACAACCTTTTTTCTTCTTATCAGGACAGACACCAGAAAAGTTTCCATCTTCATCATAACCTATTCCTCCAGCCACTTTATCAAGTGCTTCCTCGTCCAGTTCAATGTTATCAAGCTCTGCCAGGTAGGCCTCGGCTTCTTCCTTTGTCAATGTGACACCGCTGGCCTTTGCAAGGGCAACCAGTTCGTCGGCAGTCTCGCACTTAGATGCTTTAGCAACCATTTCCTTGGTAATCTTTGTCATGTCGATTGGCATATATACCTCCTTATTTTAATGCAAATCCTGCATTTTCTATTATTTCCATAATCTCTTTCAGGTTCCGGGTCTCCATAATGGTTTTCCGGTCCTTCTCTGTCAAACGGGACACAGGCCCAGCCAGGGATAATGTCAACTCCTCGGTATGGTTTTCCTCCCAGGCTCTGCCTGCCACTCTGGAGGCTACATACCGGATGATTTTTTTGTATTCTCCGCAATCTGCCTGGAAAAAACTGCCATAACGGGCCATGGCTCTTGCTGCACAGCCTCCACGGCAGGTAAATGCATAGGGACATCCCTGGCAGGATGTCATAAGGTCTGTGGTCCGGGTATGCCATCTGGCTTTGTCAAAGCTCCATATTATGCGTCCTCTCTCCTGGTCCACATAGCCTATAGCTGCCTCTTCCTTGGCTACAATTTCCGTGCATGTAAACACATGTCCAAAGGGGTCTATGACCATCATCCCTGCCTCGGCACTGCAATAGCATGGATTGAAATCAGGGTAGCTCTCTTTCTTCATCAGTTTCTGTATCCCATTTGCCAGTCCTTTGTACTGGTTCTGGTGCTCAATTGCTTCCTGTGCTGTAAAACCTATGCTTATCAGTTCATCAATAATCTCATGTTCCTGTAAAATGTTCTCAGGATGGTCATAGTCGCTGATAGCCTTGAAGTAGTATGAATAATTTTTGTATTTCGTAAGACCCCGGGCAGTGATGTCATCAATCAGATCTTTGATTTTATGCAGGTTGTCACTGTTCACATTGACCCGCATTTTTATCCTGATACCCTGCTGCAGCGCCAGCTCAATATTCTTAAGGATTTTCTCGTAGGTGCCGCACCCGCTCTTGTGGTGCCGCATCCGGTCATTCACTGGGCCTGCGCCATCCACGGTAATATGCAGGCTTGTAAACTTGAATTCTTTGATCAGATCTATGAAAGATTCAAGCTCATACCCGTTGGTCAAGGCTTTAATTTCAAGCCCCATCTCTTTGCAGTGCCGGCAGATTGAGCGTACTGTCTCAATATTCTTGGCCAGGAGTGGCTCGCCGCCATACAGGGTGCATCCAGAGACTTTGTAACCTCTGTTCTTGTAATCTTTAAGGGACTTGAATACAGCCTCGATCATATCGGGGCTCATGTTCAGGTCAAGCCACTGTTGTCCGTGATGCAGGCGGTAATGCTCAAAGCAGTAGGGGCAGCGGAAGTTGCAGTCGAATGTGGGCATGATGAAAGGTTCAATGCTGCTTCTGGCAAAGACAGTCCTGTATATCCTGCCCAGAAGTTTCTGGTCAGCCAGCTCTGCATCCTTATCCTTGCAGGTGATGTGTCCCCGCAGCAGAAGTCTTTCCCGGAGGGCCAGAGGGAGCCCTGCAAAGTCCCCGGTCTTTACTCTGTCGGCATCTTCTTTTTTCAGGATATCCAATGCACCGTACAGGCCATTGAGGAGCAGAGTTCTCTCTTTTATTTCTTCCTCCTTTTCACCTGTTAGAGGAAGAAAGAGTTCGTATGTGCTTACTCTCATTTAGAAAAGATCATATCAATTGATGCATTAGCACGGCTACTTAAGGTTCATCACCATAGCCATCTGAATAACTACTTCCACCTGCCACATTATCCAGTGCTTCCTCGTCAAGTTCCATGTTGTCCATCTCTGCCAAGTAGGCATCAGCCTCTTCCTTTGTCAGTGTGATACCGTTGGCCTTTGCAAGCGCAACCAGGTCATCAGCTGTCTCGCACTGTTCTGCTTTCTCCATCATATCTCTTGTGATTTTTGATTTGTCGATTGGCATTTTTCTTCCCCTTGTTTTAATATATGATTTTAGTAAATACTTTTCCTGTCAGTACGTAAAAGCTCCGATCTGAGTTCTTCCGCCAGCCACATTATCAAGTGCTGCATCGTCCAGTTCCATGTCCTCAAGCTCTGCAAGATATGCCTCAGCTTCTTCCTTTGTCAGGGTGAAACCTTCGGCCTTTGCAAGGGCAACCAGTTCATCGGCTGTCTCACACTGTGCTGCTTTCTCCAGCATATCTCTTGTGATTTTTGATTTGTCGATCGGCATATTTTCCTCCTTGTCTATCAGCTAAGCGATGTAGACTTCAGCTTGCAAACTTTACCATTAGTAGCTGTATAACAGGTTCCTCCTCCTGCCACTTTATCAAGGTCATCTTTCTCCCGCTATTCCCAGGTTGCTATAACAGAGTGCTCCTCCTGCCACATTATCCAGTGCATCCTCGTCAAGTTCCATGTTGTCCATCTCGGCCATATAGGCCTCGGCCTCTTCCTTTGTCAGTTCGAA
>JAFXTY010000034.1 GCA_017535435.1 Spirochaetia bacterium
ACAGTGCCAGGGTGCGGAGCCGGCTGTATTCGCTTTTCATTTTCTCTATTGTGGATGCTATATCTGCCTCGAAGGACTCATCCTTCTCGGACATTGCCAGATCGTACAGGTCTACAGTATCTTCCAGAAGTCCCTTCAGTTCTTTCCATGGGTTAATGAGATCCTTCTTCCTCTTGATCTCTCCCATGACACGCTCGGCTTCCTCCCTGTTATTCCAGAAGCCTTCCACAGCTGTCTTGGCCTCCAGGTCTGCTATCTCCTTCTCGATCCTTTCGGAGTCAAAGATGCCCCCAGGTCTCTAATATTTCATCTTTAAGCTGAGCAAGTTCCAGTTTATAATCTTCAAGCATATAAGCCTCCGATTATATATTACTGTAAAGATTAATATAAATCAATGATGTGAAATCTATTAATATAATATTATGTTGCAGTCACGGCCCGAAATGTCGGCCACTGCGTAATGCCCTTCCCTCCAGGAACCGGGGTTCACCACTGTAGTCTGCCCTATCCGGAAGATGCCGGCCGCCTCGTGGATATGACCGCTGAGGCATAGCACAGGGCTGTTCTTCCGAAGGTATTCTGCAAGCTTCTTGCTCCCCACATGCAGGGTCTTCATGACTGTGTCCCCGGCTCCGTATGGAGGCTGGTGGGATATTATGATATCGGGGGTCTCCTGGAAAGAACGGAGCACCTCCACCAGATCGTTCTCGGACCAGGTGTTGGGTGTGGGTCGCGGGGTGTGGAGGGAGCCTCCGATGCCAGCCAGCACATAGCGTTCTGAGCCCTTGCTGAAGGCAACGCTCCTGCCCTGGATAGAGAGTCCTTTTCCGGCAAGGATGCCATCTAGATCAGGGGTGTCGCAGTTGCCGCACACCATATAAGTGGCCGGATTCAGGGCAGCAAGCTTCTCTGCCACTCTAAGCCCCTCCTCTGTGGGAAGGAACATGGTGAAGTCCCCGGCGCAGAGAACCAGGTCGGCCTGGGCAATCTTATCTTTTATGGAATCAAAATTGTCGTTGCCATGGATATCGGAGATAAGGAAAAGCTTCATGCATCCTCCTGGTACAGCACAGAGTTCTTCTCGGTCTCGAACACCTCCACCCCTTTCATGCAGACACCAGCGGGAAGAAGGGATTTAAGGGAATCGAAGATATAGCGGCTTATGTTCTCGGCACTGGGCTCCTGGTCTGCAAAGAATGGAGTGGCATTCAGGTCCTGGTGGTCCAGGTTCTCCAGCACACTCTTAAGGTGTTTCTTAAGGAGAGAGAAATCCATGAGCATTCCCCCCTCGTCCAGCTTTTTTCCAGACACATAAACCTTGACCCTGTAGTTGTGGCCATGGGGGTTCTCGCATTTGCCGTGATACTTCCTGAGGTAATGGGCCGCCGCAAACCAATCCTCCACGCAGACTGTATACATTATTCCCTCCGAACCTTGAAGATTTCTATTAATACTGATAACATATTATCTATGAAAAAACTATCGGATTTGCTGAAACATTGCAATATTGATGAGATAATTGGTTCTGCAGATGTTCCTGTTGCCGGAGTGACCTACGATTCCCGGCGTGCCGGCAGGGATTTTGCTTTCTTTGCCTTCGACGGCATCCACACCGATGGCAACAGATTCATAGGCTCTGCCATCGAGAACGGAGCCACTGTCATATTCTCTGCAAAAATGCCCCAGGAAAGAAAAGAAGGGGTCACCTACATAACCTGCAGCAATATCCGGAGAACTATGTCGGCCTTTGCCTGCGCCCTTTACGACGACCCGTCATCCAAGCTCAAGGTGATAGGCGTAACCGGCACCGACGGCAAGAGCTCCTCCATCTACTTCCTCTACCAGATGCTGAACATGCTTGGAGAGAAGACCGGGTTCCTCTCCACCGTAGCCTATTCAGACGGCGATGCAATAGCAAAGAACCCATACCGTCAGTCCACCCCGGAATCCTCCGAAGTCATGATGATCCTGGATGAGATGGTGCAGAAAGGATGTAAATATGCAGCCCTGGAATCCACATCCCATGGCCTGTCGGAGCGGACCATGCGCCTTATCGATGTGAAGTATCAGGCAGGAATCCTTACCAATATAACCCACGAGCATCTTGAGTTCCACGGCACTATAGAAAAATATGCCGATGACAAGGCCAATCTTTTCCGAAAGAGCAGCCTGTTCAACATTGTAAATGCTGCCGACAAGTTCGCGCCCCATTTCACAGAGGCTTCCAAGGTGCCTGTTTACCGATATGCCCTGGATCCAAAAGTACCCGACCTGGACATATATCCTGTCGATATCGAGGCAGACAACAGCGGTACCAGCTTCAAGCTGATGTACGAGGGAAAATCCTATCCATGCCGCATCAACATACCCGGATTATTCAATGTGGAGAACTTCATGGCCACCGCCCTGGCAGTGATAAAGATCACAGGAACCAGGCCGGAGAAAGTTTTTGCCCTCAGCAGCTCCATCAAATCGGTGAAAGGAAGGATGGAGGTGGTGGATATGGGACAGGACTTTGATGTGATTGTGGACTATGCCCACACACCAGGTGCCTTCACCAAGCTGTTCCCCATGATGAGAAATTCATGCAGGGGCCGCCTTATGGCTGTCTTCGGATCAGCCGGAGAGCGGGACACCGAGAAGCGCCCTATCCAGGGAGAGATCGCATCCAAGTACTGCGATATCCTTATCCTGGCGGACGAAGATCCCCGGGGCGAAACCAGCATGGGTGTAATCGATGACATCGCGGCAGGGGTTGTGCCGGAATTTGACAGGAGCAACCTTTACAAGATACCTGACCGTGTACAGGCAATAGAGAAAGCAATATCCTTGGCAAAGAAAGGGGACACTATCCTGCTGCTGGGCAAAGGACACGAGTCCACCATCATCTATAAGGATGGACCTATTCCCTGGGATGAGCGGACTGCCGCAGAGAATGCTCTGAAAAAGCTTAAATAATTCCCTTCCGGGAGTTGGTGAGCCGGGCTCTGAGCCTTATGATAGCCTTGGTATGGAGCTGGGAAACCCTTGACTCAGTGACATCAAGAACCCTGCCTATTTCCTTAAGTGTCAGCTCCTCGTAATAGTAGAGGACCAGCACCTTCTGTTCCTTTTCAGGAAGCTCCTTGATAGATTCTGCAATTATCCTCTTCATCTCCTCTTTCTCGACTATCACATCAGGGTTTAAGGAGGAAGGGGCCTCCAGGCTGTCCATCAGGGAGACCTTGTCATCCCCTTTTCTGTTGCTCCTGAGATCGTTAAGGGAGAGAATCGATGTGCAGCTGACCTTATATACAGATTCCCTGTACTCTTCGGTGGAGATTTTCAGACATGATGCAACCTCCTCGTCGGTGGCAGAACGGCCCAGCTTTTCCTCGGTTATGCGGACTGCCTCCTCAATCTCCCTGGCCTTCTGCCGCACAGAGCGGGGCACCCAGTCCAGAGTACGGAGCTCATCATAGATAGCGCCGCGGATACGGGTTATGGCATATGTCTTGAACTTCACATTCTTGTCTGGCTCAAATTTCTCAACAGCATCCAGAAGACCTACAATACCGCAGTTCACTAGATCGCCGAAATCGACACTGGGAGGCATTCCTATGGAGAGCCGGCTAGCCACAAACTTAGCCAGAGGCGCATATTTGCTGACTATAATATTCCGCAGCTCAATAGATTTTGTCTTTTTATATTCAGCCCAGATTTTCTGTTCTTCTTCCAGGTTTTCTTCAACTGGTCGTTTAGATTTCATATTACCTCACTATACTGCATCAAAACCTTCAAGGAATTCAAGCACTCTCTCGCTTTTTGCACTCTCTATTCCAGAGGTCACCTTCTGTCCCACAGTTATATAGGCCAGGCTCTTTCCTGTCTGCTGAAGAGCGCTGATCACATTTCCTGCATGATATGTCTCGTCCATCTTTGTACAGATGACTGCATTGAAGTTCAACATGTTGAACTGTCCTATAATCTCAAACAGATCAGATGCCTTGGTGGTTGCACTTACTGCAAGAAGTTTCTCCACCTCACGCCCGCATCCGCCTAAAATATCGCCTATGCTTATCAGGCCCCTTGAATCCTTAGGATTGCGGCCCACTGTATCCACTATTATCCTGTCTGCCTTCGAGCTCCAGAACTCAATCTGCTGCCTCATTCCGGCAGGATTTCCCACAAAGACCACCGGGATGTTCATACCCGATGCCAACGCTGTGATCTGAGCCTCTGCCCCGATCTTATACTTGTCGGTGGAGATAATTCCCACCCGTTTTCCAGCCTTGAGCCATTTTGCCGCAAGCTTTGCCACCACGGTCGTCTTGCCTACCCCGGAAGGCCCTATAACTGCTGTTATGGCTGGAATAAAAAGGTTCCTGCTCTGATATGTGGCAATATCACCACATATTAAATCCCGGGTCTGCTTTATAACATAGCCCCAGCTTTTAAGGCTCTCCTCGCTGGAAGTCTTCTCCAGGGCAGCTGTTATTCTCTTGATATAGGAAGCTGAGAAATCATTTTTCTCAAGCAGCGCTGAAAGCTTTTTCAAGGTCTCTGGAACAGTATCGGAAATCCGGTTCTGAAAAACTGAATCGCTGACATAGCCAGTAATGCACCATCCTTCTCTCTTGCCGAAACCCAGGATGCCGCCAAGCAGCACTTTCTTCCGGTTCATTATGTGGATATGCTGGCCATATTTCTGCCGGATACTCTCTAAAAGAGCATTGTAATCCAGCCCCGATTCCTCAAAATATTCCATCAGTTATCCTGTATCTCCACCTGTCCGTGGAATTCATTCTGGACACCCTCTGCAAGCTCCTGCACCGACATAATGCAGAGCTGAGGCACAGCCCTCTTCACCACAGGCCTCGACTGCTCCATGCACAGAAGCACAGGCTTAAAGCCCTTCGCCCTGACCTCTCCCGCCAGCTTTAAAGCTGCATCGGAAAGCTTTTTCTCAAAATTTATATCAAGGGTCTTTGAGTCAGAAATTATCTGCTCAAGTTCCGGTGACAGTGTGATCACGTGAAGCTTCCGGTCCTTGGAAAGCTCCGAAGCTGTAATCTGCCGGGCCAGTGCCTGCCGTGTCTTCTCGGTGAGGAAAGAGATATCCTTGGACTTAGGAGCAGCATCGCAAAGCGCCTCTAAAACAGTCACCAGATCCCGTACAGAGACCTGCTCCCTAAGCAGGTTCTGAATCACCTTGTGTATCTCGCCCAGGGAGAGAAGCCCCTTGACCTCATCCACCACTGCAGGGGCGCTCTTGGCCACCTCCTCCAGCATGGCAGAAAGCTCCTGCCGGCCCAGAAGTGTAGGGGCATTGAGTTTGACCACTTCGGTAAGATGGGTGATTATAAGGGATGGAACATCAGAGATAAAATAACCTTTTGCCTTGGCTGCTTCTCTCTCTTCCTCTGAAATCCAGTAGGAGCGGCTGCCTGACACAGGCTCTTTGACAGGCTCTCCATCCAGCTCCGGGCACACTCCCTCAAAATCCACAGCCAGATATTTTCCCATCCGCACTGAATAGCGGTCTGCCTCTATATCCCGTATTTTTATGCAGTATTCCATTCTGCCAAGGCTCAGATTATCTTTAATCCTGACTTTAGGGGCGGCAAATCCAAGCTCAAGAGCCACCTGATTCCTAAGTCCAGTTATCCTGTCAAGGAAATCATTCTTACCGCTCACCAAAGGAACTAATGCTGCGCCGAACTCCAGGGAGACAGGATCCACCTTCTGAACTGCAGGAATAGTTATGTTGCGGGCATGCTCTGAATCAGGCACCGCCTCCCTTTCCGAAGTTTTCTCCTCCCGGGCAGAACCCATATCGCGCCACATGCGGAGCCCAGCCAGGAATGCAATTATTCCCAGGGGAATAAGCACATACCAGACACGGCGGAAACCTGGAAGAAGAGCGAGGAATATGGCAAAGAAGCCGGATATCATGAACACACCGGGCTCCTTGGCGAACTGGGAAGCAAACTCCTCTGCGAAGCTGTCATTGGAGACAGCCCGGGTAACAATCATGGCAGTTGCGGTGGAGATAAGAAGGGCTGGGAACTGAGTCACAAGACCATCACCTATTGTTAGGGTTGTATAGTTTCTTACCGCATCGGCAAAGAGCTCGTGCTTGAAGCAGATGCCCACCACAAGGCCTCCGAAGATATTCACCAATGTTATGAGTATTCCCACCTTCACGTTTCCAGAGACAAACTTGGAAGCACCATCCATGGCGGAATAAAAATCCACTTCCTGCCGCAGGGCAGCCCGGCGCCTCATTCCCTCTTCCGCCGTGATAGCACCGCTTGAGACCTGGGAATCGATGGAGAGGTTCTTCTGAACCATGCTGTCCAATGTGAAACGGGCTGCAACCTCTGCGGAACGGGTGGCACCGCGGGTGATAACCACAAGCTGGACCGCGATAAGGATGATGAAGATGATGACACCTATAACCAGGGACTCGCCGCCGGCCCCGCCCACTACAAACCGGGAGAAGGCCTGGATGATACGGCCGTCAAAAGCAGCTCCGCGAAGCAGGATAAGCCGGGTGGATGAAATATTGAGCCCCAGTCCGAAGACTGTAGCTATGAGAAGCAGTGTGGGGAATATGGAGAATTCAGAGGGCTTTTTTGAATAGAGGACAATGAGGATGATGGCAAGGCTTCCCATAAGGTTCAGGGCCATAAGAGCGTCCAAAAGCGGCGTGGGCAGCGGTATAAGCATCATAGCTATGACTACAATGATTCCTATGGCTATGAAATAGTCTTTTCTGCTTTTATTATTGCTCTTCATCTTGTCTCCTCAACAGATCCTTCACAACAGGATCTCCGTTTTCCTGCTTTATCTCCTCGAGCACCTCACGCCGGGTCATCTTAAGTGATTCGGCATGGAAGATGCGCTCAAACATATATTCAACAATGGCCAGGGCCAGCAGTGCCAGAGCCACCTCTGCCAGCAGCTTGACCGCCATGGCGGCAAGTGTCTTGGCGCTCCCTTCCAGCTGGTTGTCCAGCATAGCACAGAGTTTAGGCAGCTCTGCTTTTATTCCGAAGACCAGCACCAGAGCCGCAGCTGCAGTCTTTATAAGGGCGTGCCCCAGCTGGAAGCCGGTACGCCGGCTGCTGTGCTGCCGCCGCAGGCGGTCCCACCGGGGCCGCAGGGGTTTCCAGGAGAACTGGAAACCCACCTGGGCAAGCTCTGCCGCCAGGGAAGCTGCAAACACCACCAGAAGCAGAGGCAGCACTGCCTTGCAGAAGCTGCCCAGGGCGGCGGCAGCCAGTTTGGCATAGCTGCCCTCAGGCCCGGCTGCAAGCTCCACACACTGGCCTAAAAGCCATTTCAGCTCCGTAACCATATGTCTTCCCCAGAAGATCATAAACACCACTGCAGTTAGAACTGACACAACTGCAGTAAGCTCGCCGCTACGGGCAACACGCCCCTCCAGTCTGGCCTTCTTTATCTTGCCGGGGGTGGCCTTTTCTGTCCTGCCCTCATCCTCAGGAGCGTAGATGTCCATATCGGTCATGAGGCCCCTCCTGCTTTAAGAAGATCAGAAACAGTATAAAAGCCGTAATCCATGAACCGCCCCAGGCTGTCCATAAGCACAGGCAGCACCAGAGCCAGAATCAGCAGACCGACTCCCATAAACAGTGGCCAGGAGCCGGGGAAGAAGTTGATCTGCGGGGTCAGCCGTGCCAGAAGACCAAGAGCAAGAGTCATAATCAGAAGCACTCCCACCACCGGCAGTGCCATGACCACAGCCTGGGCAAACATATCGGCAAGCCCTGTCACCAGAAGCTTTGCCATTCCCTGCCTGCACTTCAGGATATCAAGGGCAGTCATAGACTTGAAGGAGGCCGCAACCCCCATATAGAACACCTTATAAAAGCCTGCCGCAGTCACAAATACTGCCATGGCAGCCACATTCATAAGGTTTTCTGTCTCAATCCTTATAGAGACCATGCCGGAGACAGCGACACAGGCTGCATAGATAATCTGCAGGAAGAACCCGATGACCACACCTATAAGAGCCTCTCCCAACAGCATAGTCCAGAAGACAAGCCCTTCCAGATTGCTGTCATACCTCTCCACCATAGCAGGAGCCACCACATAAGCGGTAAGAAGAGCAAGGGCAGCCTTCACTGCCACCGGCAGGCTGCGGTTTCCTAGAAGGGGAGCCGAGAGAATGAGGGCAAATATCCGGGCAAACACCAGGAAATAAAGCTGCGGGTGCTCTCCGATCCAGGCCATTCTCTACCTCACCATCCTTGGGATAAGACGGAAAACTTCCAGGGCAAACTGCTGCATGGAACCGAACATCCACGAGCCGAAAACAAGCACCACAACAAGCACTATAAGAATCTTAGGGACAAAGGAGAGCGTTTGCTCCTGCACCGAAAAGGCAGCCTGGATAATAGAGATGACAAGCCCTACCAGAAGGCTTGCAAGGAGAATGGGAGCAGAGACAAGAAGCACCTGTCCCAGCGCTTGTCGCAACAAATATGCAGCAGTTCCTGTATCCATCACCTACCCCTACATCACAAAGCTTGAAAGAAGCTGCCCCACAATGAGATTCCAGCCATCCACCAGCACAAAGAGAATAAGCTTGAAGGGCAGGGAAATCATTGCGGGAGGGACCATCACCATGCCCAAGGACATAAGGGCAGATGCCACAATCATATCTATGACAATGAACGGAATGAACAGCAGTATTCCAATCTTGAACGCTATAGTAAGCTCATTGAGGGCAAAGGCTGGCACCAGCACATAAGTGGGCACCTCTGACAGATTGGCAGGCTTCGGAAGCCCCCGCATGCTCATGAAAAGCCTTATGTTGTCGGGATGTGCCTTGAGCTGGTTATACATGAAAAGCCTCAAGGGCTGCTCCGCTCTTGAATACATCTCCTGGGCATCAATCTGTTCCTGGGAGAAGGGCTTGAAGGATTCGTTGTAGATAGTGTCAAATACAGGCCACATGACAAACAGTGTAAGGAATATAGCCAGCCCCAGGATAAGCTGATTGGGAGGGGTATTCTGAAGGGACAGGGAACGCTTTACAAAATCCAGCACCACAGCAATACGGATAAAGCAGGTTGTGAGAAGCAGCACCGATGGGGCAACTGCAATGACAGCCAGAAGCAGCAGAAGTTTTATGGAAGAGGCCATTTCCTTGTTGGAGCCCGATTCCTTGACATTTATCTCTATGGACGGGATAGAGACACCATCCTTTTTATCATTCTCCTGGGCAAGGGCAAAGGCAGGCATCAGAATTGCCAGGACCAGAATAAACAGAATTATTTTTCTCATTCTTTCTGCTCCTTCTTGTCCAGTTCTGCCAGAAGCTGTACAGAATGGTCGGCAATCCCCACCAGGAACCGGCGCCCCTCAACTTCTATGATCTGCACCATCCTTCCTGGAGCCAGCACCTTGGCAGCCTCCACTTTTATCTTCTTATCGTCTCCCTGGATCAGCTTTGGCTGCAGTTTCTTAAGCAGATGGAGCACCCCATAGACAGCACCGATCACCAGAGCCAGCACCAACAAAGTGCGGAAAAAATCCCAGAAACCGAAACCGCCGCTGGAAGAAACCCCTGGCGCACCGCTGTCGGGTATGACTAAATCCTGCTCTGCAGGGGCCGCAGACACAACTGCCGCGCATATCAAAAAGAGAGAAATAATAATCAGTATCGAAATGTTTTTCACGTCCCCTCCCAGAGATTTAAAACATATCTTGAATCAGAGCAGCTTCTTTATACGCACTCCTAATCTTTTGTCTATAACTATTACCTGTCCTTCGGCCTTAAGCTGGCCAGCCACCATAAGAGGCACCGGGCTCATCCTGGTACGGTCCAGAATCAGAAGATCCCCTGTGTCAAGGTTCAGAACTTCCTTCCAGTGGCGCTTGGCAGTACCAAGCAGGGCTGCAACCCCAGGTGTCCCTGTATCCTGCCCATCGTACCGGCATAAAATGCTGGCTGCCACCGATTCGCCCACTGCCCCGCTCTGCGCCAGGCAGAAAGCCTTTTTCCCGGCCCGGACCATAAGCCCGCCTTCAGGCGGTGCAACACAGACAACATCTCCTATTCCAAGCTGCCTGGCTTCCTCTATATCCAGGCTTGAACTGCCCATTTCCACCGACAGGGTCACATTCCCGTCTGCATCAAAGGCATTCTTAAGCACACTCTCCATCACATCCAGATCGGAATCTGGAATGCAGATGTACATCTTGCGCCAGTTCTTGTCCCAGCTGACATCAAGCACAGCCAGCAGCAGAGGTTCCTTGCCTGCCGGAAAACCGGACTCGGAAAAGTATTCTGCCATTTTATCCGAGGCCAGATCCTTGTCGCTTCCCCAACGCCATATGCTGTTGAGACAATCTGCCAGCTTCTCCATAAAGGAGGCTGCCACTGCCTGCTCCACATCGGAGAAGGGCCGATTTTCCACCGCCCCCTTTCCATCCCCACCTAAAAGGGTGTCCAGAACAGAAAAGGCAAGCTGCCGCTCCAGGACTACAGCCATAGTGCAGCCAGAGCCGTGCACAACTGCGGCAGGGGCTGTCAGCACTTCATCAGAAAGGTCAGAGGCGGGACAGGAAGATATCTCCTCCACCTGAAGAACCACCCGTTTCCTAAGGGCTCTGGTAAGCAGATCTGAGCAGGATGAGGCAAATGCATTAATGAAATCAGAAACTGCTGTCCGCATATTTGGTAAATATTTTATCAAATATAGAGTAAATTTGCAAACATTTTTATTAATTATTTATATAAGTGATCAGGCGAAGGCATCCAGCAGGCTGGAACTGGTCTCAGGGTACATGACCTTTAGCCACTTTTCCTTAAGCTCCGAGGTTACAGAGGGATGCTCCGGGCAGGGCTCCTCTTCTTCACCTACATGGATGTTCAGAGATGATATGATATAGTCGTTTTTCTTGAACCGGTACAGAAAATCGTAGAATTCGTCCTCGAAAAGATGCCGGATATGCTCGTTCGCCACCGAAACATCCACTGCCAGGCGGTTTCCGTCGAACTGCAGGTCCATTATCACCATCTCAAGGTTTTTACATCTGAAAGCCAGCTTAATGGTGTGGATCTTATCATCCCGCATGGCTATGTCCAAGATTTCCATCATATACTATTTTATCGTGCAGAAAAGCCTTTTTCTTTAGTTGTCAAAAGGGAACATTTATACTACATTTAGCCCAGGAGGAACAGATGGAGACCAAAGTCGCCCTTATCGCAATAATTGTCTCTGACAAGGAGGCAACAGCAAGGCTGAACGAAGTGCTTCATGAGTCAAGCGAATACATCATAGGCCGTATGGGAATCCCCTATAGAAAAGAGGGAATTTCCCTTATCAGCGTAGCAGTGGATGCCCCTATGGACAAGATCAATGCTATAACCGGCAGGCTGGGTGCTATTGCCGGAGTGAGTGCAAAAACTGTCTATCCTCAGAAGAACCTCTGATTTTCTGGCCGTTTCTCTTTCTTCTTATGGCAAAGATACTGTAATCTATTGTTCCTTTCGGTATCCCAAGCACCTGGGCCAGATCCTGATGGCTCACCAAGCAGGATAATTTTGCCTTGATCTTCTTGGAGACCCGTTCTATCCTCAACCGTAGCCGGTGGATTTCTTCCTCAAGCCATATGCGCTTTTCGGAATCGGGCTCGTTCATAATCCTGCTCTGGATAACAAGAATCTGGAAATAATAGCTGTTCCTGGTCTCCCGCATGTGCTGCAGAGCATCCCTTTTCTCCTGAATCTTATCCTTGACGGCCAGGCAGGCACGGCTTATGCAGTCGGCGCTGTACCCGGTGATTTCAGAAACCTGGGCTATGAGATTGTCATCAAGACTATAGGGATTGGAAAGTGCTATGAACAGCAGCCTCTTCCTCATTCTGGCCTGGGTTATCCTGCTGCGGTAGGTCAGATCCGGTTCTTTTATCTCGTAGTTGAATGTATCGTATATTTTATAAAAAGAGCCCTCATCCTCAAGGGAGCCGGAGGCGCACATCCTGCAGAACAGGCTTTCCTTAAGCTCCTTCTCCTGCATCTTCCTGAGGAATGAGTTCATCTGATGCTTCAATGTCACATTAAGATAAGCTTCGAAGGGATAACCGGTGAAGACAAAGGAATCTGCCATCTTCTTAAGGCGGGGGTGGATGAACACAAAGAAATCACTGCAGCGGTCCTGGTCCCAATGTTTAGTCCGCCGCGGATAATCGTAGACATAGATACATATGTAGCCGGAGATAGCATCATAAGACACTTTCCCCTGTTGATAGCTTATGACCATGTCGGTCAATGACTGTTCGGATGGCTTTGGTTTCTCCTACAAAAAGATGTAATAAAACAGTAAAGCCGGGTATAGAAATTTGTCAACCTTTTTTTTCAATTTTCCGCCGCAGGGCATTGGCTATGATCTTAAGGATTCCAGGGTCCACGGCAGCACCCAGGTACATAATTCGGAGAACTTCCTTCTGAAGGGATGTATCGCACTTTTCCAGCACGCCGGAGCTCTTGTCATATCCAAGGCAGTGGAGCACCGGGGCTATGACTGTAGGGGGCTCATCCTTGACCAGATTATATAGAAAATCGCTTTCCAGATCCTTAAGGAAATCCAGAGATGTGGCCTCCTGTGCGAAGGGGGCATTCATAAGGGCTAAACGCCAGATATCATTCTTTTTCATATCATTCCTTGAACTTGTCGGGCATATGGAGAATTTCCCTGGGTTTGCTGCCATTCGGAGGGCCGATTATGCCCCTTGCCTCCATCTCTTCGATAAGGCGGGCAGCCCTGTTGTAGCCTATGGACAGGCGGCGCTGTAAGTATGATGCA
>JAFXTY010000035.1 GCA_017535435.1 Spirochaetia bacterium
ATCCCTATACGCTGGGAGACAAAGGCACAGCCCCAGATCAGGGCCGTAAGCAGAAGCAGAAGGCTGCCGGCCAGTTTTTTGTTTTTCATATAAATCAGATTATAAAAAAAATTCTTGTCTGTAAATATTATTTTTGTTATATTGTATCTGAACCCAGGGGGTGAAAATGGTCTCGACTGGGGAATTTTGATGCATGGATTGCAAGTAGAGCGTCATCTCTTTAACCTGGCAAAAACTTTATCTGCTAACACAGATTACGCTTTGGCTGCCTGAGGGCGGTCACGAACCTTCGGAATGCGGCTCCTAAGTCCGTTTTGGTTTGTCACAAACTGGGGCTTGCCGGAATAAGCTCCTGCGGTGTTCCGGGACTCTAGCAGGATCAGGGGAAAGCCGGGTCTGTTTTGGAAGCTTGCTTTTCCTGAACGCAATCCAAGACTAAGCTTGTAGACGTTCATGGGTCAATCTTCAGGACGCGGGTTCGACACCCGCCACCTCCACTTTTTTCAAACATAAGGAGGCACACTATGTTTGACTATTCAAGCACTGCACAGGCAGTAAAAGAACGGACACTGATCAAGAACGTATATATGTGGATGGCCGCAGGTCTGGCCCTTACCGGAATCACTTCCCTGTGGATGGTAAGCGACCCTGCCCGGGTACAGCAGATGATCCAGGGCGGCTCAATGTGGATTTTCCTCATCGCAGAGATTGTGCTGGTGTTCTACCTTTCAGCACGGCTCCTTTCCATGAAGCCCCTGACCGCCACCCTATGCTTTGCAGGCTACTCAATCCTCAACGGCATCACCCTTTCTGTTATTTTCCTGGCTTATACTGCTGAAAGCATTACAAGCACCTTCTTCATCACAGCAGCCACCTTCGGAGGCATGTGCCTTTATGCCATGACCACAAAACGGAACCTGGCCACCATGGGCAACTACCTGGGAATGGCCCTGTGGGGACTTATCATCGCAATGCTTGTGAATATGTTCCTCAAGAGCTCCACATTCGATATGATGATTTCCGGCATTGGAGTTCTGGTGTTCTGCGGTCTTACAGCATATGACACCCAATATATCCTCAACATAAGCAGGAACTATTCCGGATCCCTGGACGAAAGCGACTATATCCGCTTCTCCATCATAGGAGCCCTCAAGCTCTACCTGGACTTTGTAAATATGTTCCTGTATATGCTCCGGTTCTTCGGCAGAAGAAAATAAATGCGTGTCACAGGCGGCATCTACAGCGGGCGCCAGGTAAAGTGCCCAAAGGGTGTAATACGCCCTTCCATGGACAGGATGAGGGAATCGGTGTTCTCCATACTTGGCAACATGGAAGGCCTCTCCTTCCTTGATATGTTCAGCGGCTCAGGAGTAATCGGCATAGAGGCGGCATCCCGGGGAGCCGAGCCTGTGGTTCTGGTGGAGAAAGACTTCATCAAGAAGAATGTGATAAAAGAGAATATCTCATTTGTGGAGAGCGATATACAGCTTCGGCTTATGTCGGTGGAACGCTACATACAGTGCGCACCGGACGGCAGCTTTGACCTGGTGTTCCTGGACCCGCCCTTCCCACGGCACAAGAAAAAGGAGCTTATAGAAAAGATAGGGGCCACATCCCTGGTTAAAGAGGGAGGCCTGCTTATGATCCACTACCCCAGCGAAGACAACCTGGACCAGGAAAAATTTGAGGCATTTGAACTTATAGATGAAAGGAAATATGGAAGATCCATAGTTCTCTTCTATAAGAAGAAAGCTTCTGCAGAAGAGAACCAGGAAGCAGCTGTCAGATAAGAACTACAGCTGGGAAACAGAAATGAAGCACTGCCAGTGCAATAGCTAAGATTCCAATAGCAGTCTTGAATTTATCAATAGCAGTATAGAAAGAACCGCAGGCCTTTCCGAAATCAACTTTCTTCTTCTCGGCCTTTGGTGCCTCTGCTGCAGGCTCGGCTTCCTTTGCATCCTCTGCAGGAGCATCAGCAGCTTTCTCTGCATCTGGCTTAACTTCTGCTGCAGCATCTGGAACAACAGCCTCTGCCTCGCACTCTGCACATTTGCAATTCTTTGTAATTGTGTCCTTGAGGAAATAGAGACAGATGATGATTGATGTGATTGCAATGAGCAGGTCACCTACCACTGCAACATCTCCAGGAGTTACGGTGATGATCAGGAACAGACCTGTGATACCAGCTATAATGGCAAAAATAAGCTTGGATGTGCTGTTTCCGAAGAACTCCACTACATTCACTACCTTCGGGAATTTCTTGGCAAGGAACTCATTTGCGAAATAGAGTCCTCCAATAAGGTTCACAAAGATAGCAAGAAAATAAAACTGCAACATATTATTACTCCTTTATTTTATTTTTTTCATTCTCTATCATTTTATCGACAATCTGAAGCTTTTTCTGCAATCCTTCGATTGCCTTCTGTATCTTCAGCCGCTCTGCCTCCAGATGATCGACTGGTGAAACAGGCTCAACCTTAGGAACAGGCTTTATTATGCCGGTCTTGACCGAGGGTGCGCTCTCCCCTTCCATAAAGGCCTGGACAGCCTCTTCCCTTTTATGATCATCCTTCATGGCTGCCACTGTCTTCATATTATCATAACCTATCTCCGGTGTCACGTCATACTTTTCTATACGGAGCAATGTGTTTGCAGTTGTCTTCTCTATCCCCAGCTCCCGGTCCACATAGTCATCAAAGGAAAGATGACGCTCTATGCACATGTTCCGGGCTTCGTTCAGAACCTTGGCAAACTCCTTCATAATAACACCGTTCTTCTGCAGGAAGTTCTCTTTTATTTTTCTGGTAAGCTGTATGAAGGTCTGGTCGCTCTTGAATGGATTGAGGTAGATGCCAGTCTCCTCCGCCCGCTTCAGAAGCTGATGGAAGGTGGCCCAGAACTGGGCTGTATGACATCTGTTGGACAGCGTGATGTTCCCGTTCTGGCAGCTTACGATATGGTGGGCAAACTCATGGATAGCGGTATAAATAAGGTCGCTGTCCCCTGACATATTCTTGTTGTGGATAAGGATTTCCCGCTCCGCAGGCTTGTAAAGACCATCCACCTTCTTGCTTTTCTTGCCAGAGAATACAAGGGTGAAGGGAGGTACATCGGCCAGTGTGCGGAGTTTATCGGCCAGCTGATCCTGATTCATGCTTATTCCTTGAAAAGTGCGTTATGAAAGTCGGAAATAAAGGATGGATCCTGCTTTATGGCATCAAAGAGCTTGCCAACTCCTGTCTCTACTACAGCTATAGCACTGTTGCCCACAGAGTGGCAGCTGTCTGTCTCCATATCGTAGATTACAACACCTTCCCCATCGGCAATATAGAAGGCAAGGCTCACGTCGGCAGAATAGCCCTGATAATCGTGGTTCATCTCGGAGGTTATTATCTCCATCTGCACATGGAACTTCTCTTTGGTATTGGGGACCACCAGATTAAGCTGGAGCTGCTGGTCCAGGAAGCTGCGGTACATGGTCACAAGGCTATCAGAGAAAAGATCCTCTGCCACCTTAAGGTCTGCAGTCACAGACATCTTTTCCACCATAAGGAAAAGATCAGCATCGGGAACCTTGGTTTCCAAAGCTTTTTCTGCAGTCTCATCCATAGCTATCTTGAAAGAGTACTGTTTTTCTCCTGTGCCGGATGCAATGCCACAGCGGAATTCACCGAAGAATACACCGTCAGGCCCAGTCTCCAGGCTGTCGAACAGGGTGCCATCCTCCAGCAGGACCTGGATAGGAATGGAGCCTGCAGGAATACCGGAAGTTGAATCCACAAACACCATGATATTGAAGCTGTCTCCGAACTCACACTGCTGGTAGTCTGGTGATATTGCGATACTCAGGGATGAGACATCTGCATTCAGATTCTGCAGGATATAAGCAGTTGTATCTGGATTATTTTCAGCCAGGGCCAGAGTATAAGCCTCCTGAAGTATCTCAAGGCGCTCTGCCACTGTCTTGGCTTCCGGCAGCCGGTTCAGCACCTCGTCCACCGATGCCGCCACCTGACCAGTGGAGCCGGCCTCTGCCTCTGTCTCCTGATTCTTCGGACCTATCTGGAGAAAATCCTTCACAGACTGACAGCCTGTCAAAAGAAAAAACAATATGCTTAAAAGGGTTAACCACTTATGTTTCATATATATACCTTATTTAAGGATAGATAAAAAAAAACGGGCTGTCAAGGACAACCCGCTTTTCATTTAAAACAAAGAATCAGTAGCTCTTGGAAGAAGACATCTTGCGGTTCTTCTTCATCTGCTTTCTGAGGATTGCTTTCTTCTTCCGTGTATTGATTGTAGAAGGCTTCTCATAATACTCTCTTTTCTTCCACTCTCTGATGATACCCTCTTTCTCCACCATTCTCTTGAAGCGCTTAAGGGCCTTCTCCAGTGGTTCGTTGTCATCTACCTTAACAAATGCCATTATGATTCACCTCCTTCGGTACTATAGTCCGCAGTACGGGCTTTATCTTAAATAAAAGTGCTTTTTTTGTCAATTATTTCGGGCTTTTTTCCATATCTATTATGACAAGCTGCGGTGTAGTCTTGTTGCGGAAATAGTTATAATCCACACGGAATATGGCATCCACAGTGTCTCCCACATTCAGGTCCCGCCCTGCCCTGTCCGAGCTGTTCCAGTATATGGCAGGCCAGATATTCTTCCCTGCATCAAGGGAGAACTTGATATGCCCCACCTCTTTCTGTCCCACCACATCCAAGGTTTTTATCACAAGTTTCTTAGCCAGGAACACAAGCGGAGGATTGCTCTCTCCATATGGATTAAGCCTCTGGGCCACATCCAGGATATCCTCTGTCAAATAGCCCTTGGGAAGCTCTGCATCAATCTCGGGATATGGCTTTTCAGGAATATCGATTCCCACCTCCTCCACATAGGTGTTCACCTTCTTCTTGAACATATCCAGGTTGTCAGACAGCAGGGAGAACCCCCCGGCAAAATCGTGGCCGCCATAGTCCAGGAAAACCTCCTTGCAGTAATCAAGAAGAGGCATAATGGAATAGTTTCTGATGCTGCGGACCGAGCCGATTACCTTGTCTTCCATGACAGTATAGATTATGGCCGGAGCATTATAATAGCCCGAGAATTTGGAGGCAAGAATTCCGGTTATACCTCTAGGCACCCCTTTGCCACCAGTGAATACAATGGAACTGGAGAATTCCTCGAAGCTCTCCTTTGCCGAATGAGTAAGAAGTCCCCAGTAGTCTTCCCCCTGTTTTTTACGCTGTTTATTGAGGGAAAATAGCTCCCCTCCCAGCTTCTCCACCAGGGCTGGATCGGTGGCCTTGAAGAAGTTCACCGCCTTGGAGGGAACACCCATACGTCCCGAAGCGTTTATAATCGGAGTTATATACCATGCCACATCTGTAACAGTAATATTCTTGTCTATGATTTTTTGCTCGCAAAGAAGCCAGTGGAGTCCTTTGCTGCTGTGGGTCGCCATGTGCATAAGCCCCCGGTTCACCAGAATACGGTTCTCGTTCACCAGCGGCATAAGATCGGCCACAGTGCCAAGAGCAACCAGAGGCAGCTTCTTCTCATACTCCTCTGCCAGGGATGGATACTTCTTATAAAGGAGCAGCTTGAAAAGACTCAAGAGCACATCAAGCTCCGTTATATCTTTTGAGCTGTAGCGGCTGTCGTGGCTTATGGCCCGAAGCTTGAGCAGCCCCATTCCGGAAAGGCTTGGGAAAAGCTTATATACCGCAGGAGCCAAATCCAGTGTCTCAAGGTCCACATTAGGAAAAACCTGGCTGAAAAACCGCTTCTGGTTCTGAGCTCCGAAGGTGATGATTATGGAGCCTGAGAAGAAATCCATGAGCCTGGTGCTTTCCATCGAAGTGATGACACCTGGCACAACAGTCTCGGTTATCTGCGCCACTTCCACCAGGTTGTATAGCTTTTTAGCATTGAAGATAAAGCAGCCATCTGGCCCAGGCACTATATTGAGCAGTGTCACGTTCTTGTTGTAATAAGAGGTGCGGGCAAACTCCAAGGCCCAGATAAGCTTGGCCACCACTCCGCAGCCTGCCAGATCCCTGAAAGGATAACCGCAGTCCGGCACCTTCGGGTTGATTATGGCAGTGCACACCGGAAGCTCTGCAGGAGCTGTATGATGATCCAGCACTACAACATCTATAGATTTTTCTGTGGCATAGGCAATCTCATCCTTGTTGGAGATTCCGCAGTCAACAGTAAGAATAAGCGTTATGTCGTTTGCTGATGCAAAGTCCACAGCTTCGGTGGTAAGGCCATAGGGTTCATCCCCTTCCGGCACCTTCCAGAATGGATCTGCAATCCCCAAGGAAGAAAGCATTTCGGTAAGAAGCACTGTGGAAGTTATCCCATCTGCATCACGGTCGCCGAAGACCAGCACCCGTTCCCCCTCTGATGCCGCATCAAGAATACGGTCCACCGCATCCTCCATCTGATGGAAGAGGAATGGATTGTGGAGGTACTTTATCTCGTCCTGAAGGTAAAATTTGAGATCCTCAGGGGCTGTGATGCCGCGGCGCACCAGAATGGAGGCCAATAAAAGAGAAACATTGTACCTTGAGGCCAGATCCTTTACATCCTGACTCTCAATGAATTTTTTATTATATCTCATCCGAGTTCCTTACAATGTCAAAAGCCCCCGAGAGAGTGTTCAGACGGCATTCAAGCACAGTCTGCACCATAGAGAGGACCGACTGCTCAAGGAGAGCGGCATCCTTTCTGCCCAGCCGGATATGCACTGCCTCAGCTGCAGGCAGGCCCAAAGTATAATCCAAATATTTAAAAATGCCAGGAGAAAGCTTATTTGATTCTACCACATAATCTTCTTTCTGGAAATAGCTGACAGGTGGAAAACCCATAAGATTAAGAAATCGGAGTATGAACTGGACATTGATATAGAGGATATCCTCCTCCTTGGCTGCCTCCAGAAGCTGCATGAAGGCTATAAGAAGATAGAACAGTTCCGACGATGAATCACCGCCCCCATGGGTGCGCATCACAACCTCGAACCAGGTGAGGACAGTATAGTATTTTTTGATGTCAGTCTGAATCGAGAGGAAGGTGTACTCGGGAGAGAAATCCTCTATCTTGGGCTTCCGGGACGATGGACTCTGATATAAAACAAAATGGCCACAGGCAAGGGGAGAAACCAGAGGGCCTATCTTGCTTTTAGGCTTGTATCCCCCGTAGGCTGTGGCCTCGGTTATGCCATACACTGGAGAGAAAATCCTCACTCCCTTGTGAAATTCACCGATCCGGGAGTTCTTAAGTATTATTCCATCCAGTTCTGTATAGCGGTTCATTTATTGGGGACAATAGCAAAAGAGAATTCGCAGCTCACACACACCTTGCCGTTCACGGTGCCAACACCAGAAGCAAAGTAGAATGGGCCTTTGTTTCCCTTGATGGTGCACTCGGACTCAAAGGTGTCCCCAGGCAATACTGGATTGCGGAACTTCACCTTATCAAGGCCGGTGAACATAGGGAGTGTGCCGTCGGTGCACTTGTCTGCCAGGAGCACACATGTAGCCTGGGCCAGCATCTCGCAAAGGATTACACCTGGAACTACCGGACGTCCTGGGAAGTGTCCCTTAAGGAAAAACTCCTCTCCACTCACTTTATACTTGCCATGGGCAACCCCATCCACCACCTCAGCCTCCTGCACCAGGAGCATGTTGTCCCGGTGAGGCAGTATTTTCTTTATTTCTTCCTGATTCATTTAATCCTCACACTTTTTAAATGCCAGACACGCATTGTGCCCGCCGAATCCAAGGTTCTCTGAGAGAGCCAGTCTGATCTCTGCCTTCCGGGCCACCAGTGGAACATAGTCCAGGTCGCAGTCCGGGTCGGGCTCCTTAAGGCCGATGGTAGGAGGTACAATACCTTCCTTCATGGCCAGGATAGAGGCAATAGCCTCCACACCGCCTGTAGCACCCAGCATGTGACCGGTCATGGACTTGGTGGAGCTTATAAGAATCTTATAGGCATTTTCACCGAAAGCCTTCTTTATGGCCACAGTCTCGGACTTGTCGTTGAGCGGTGTGCTGGTACCGTGGGCATTGAAGTAGACCTTGGTCTCTCCTTCCATTCCAGCCTCCCTGACAGCATCCAGGATAGCCCGGGCTGCTCCATTGGCATCCGGATCAGGAACTGTCATATGGTAGGCATCGCAGGTGGAGCCGTATCCGCACATCTCGGCGTAGATCTTGGCACCACGGG
The DNA here is from genome assembly GCA_017535435.1 of Spirochaetia bacterium. Classification (GTDB taxonomy): domain Bacteria; phylum Spirochaetota; class Spirochaetia; order CADAEX01; family CADAEX01; genus CADAEX01. The sequence goes on from JAFXTY010000035.1 coordinate 8,240, forward strand.
CCTTGGCATGCTCATACTCCTCCAGGATAAGGATACCGGCACCCTCACCCATCACAAAGCCGTTACGGCGTCTGTCAAATGGGATAGAGGCCACATCCGGGTCGGTGCTGGAGGAAAGAGCCATGCAGTTGATGAACCCGGCCACACCGGTGGGGCCAACAGCCGCCTCTGCGCCACCAGAGATAATAGCATCGGCATAGCCGCCACGGATGGCCCGGTAGGCCTCTCCTATGGCAGTGGAACCGGTGGCGCAAGCAGTGGTTACAGGAACACAGGGTCCCTGGGCCTTGAACTTGATGGCTATATTTCCAGCTGCCATGTTAGCGATCATCGTAGGGATGAAAAGAGGAGAAACCCTGCGGGGACCCTTGTCATGCAGCTTGATTACTTCTTCGGTGAAAGTCATGATTCCACCTATACCTGAGCCCACATATACCCCGAACCGTTCCGGTGCCACCTTGCCAAGGATACCGCTGTCCTGAACTGCCTGATATGCGGCAGCCATTCCATACTGGGCGAACAGGTCGCTCTTGCGGATCTCGGCCTTCTCCATATAGAGATTAGGGTCGAAATCCTTGACCTCTGCGGCCAGCTTTGCCTTGAAGTCTGTGGTATCAAAGCGGGTTATAGGACCTATTCCATTCTTCCCGGACACAATAGATGACCAGAAGGTAGAAATATCATTTCCCACCGGGGTGATGCAACCCATTCCTGTAACAACTACTCGTTTCATAATACTCCTTACATTGCCATTCCGCCGTCTACGCGGATAACCTCGCCAGTGATGTAATCAGATACAGGGCTGGCAAGGAAAAGAACCAGATTAGCCACATCCTCGGGCTTTCCAGCCTTCTTCATGGGGACAGCATCTATAAGCTTGTCCCGGCCGGGCAGATCCTTTGTCATATCTGTGTCGATGACTCCAGGTGCCACTGCATTGCAGCAGATTCCTCTGGCTCCCAGCTCCCTTGCTATGGTTTTGGTAACGCCTATGATTCCGGCCTTGGAGGCAGAATAGTTCACCTGCCCTGCATTTCCCATAAGTCCGGCTATGGAGCTGATGTTCACAATCTTTCCATAGTGCTTTTTCAGGAAGATGGGGCTGCAGTGCTTGGTCATGTTGAACACACTCTTCAAGTTGATGTTGATGACTGCATCCCAGTTCTCCTCGCTCATGGAGAAGATAAGGCTGTCCCGGGTGATTCCTGCGTTGTTGACCAGAATATCGATGGTACCGAAATCCTTCACAATCTGGGCTACTGTAGCCTTGACTGCGGCGAAGTCAGAGACATCGCACTGGTACGGCCGGGCATTCACACCGAAAACTTTAAGAATATCGCAGGATTCCTGTGTCTTCTCCAGGTTTCCCACATCAATAAGGGCAATATCTGCGTGGTTCTCTGCCATCTTCTGTGCAACAGTGAAACCGATTCCTCTGGAACCACCTGTAATTACCGCAACTTTTCCTTTAAGCATTTTTAATCTCCTCAGCCACACGGGCTGCATCCTGACTGTTCTCCACATTGAAGATGCGGACACCTGGATTAATCTTTACAACAAAGCCGGAGAGGGTGTGTCCCGGTCCGCACTCTATGAAGGTGTCTACCCCATCTGCAATCATGTTCTCAATCAGGTTCTGCCACTTTACAGGATTTTTAATCTGGTTGGTCAGAAGATCCTGCACAGGCATATTTCCATATTTTTTCGAAGTAAAGTTTGAATAAATATCAAATTTACTTGTTTTAAAATTAAACTTTAATAATTCTTTAGCAAATTCTTCAGCAGCCTTGGCCATGAACGGGGAATGGAAACCTCCGCTCACAGGGAGTTGCAGGTACCGTCCGCCAGCACTCTTCACATCCAGCTTGAAGCTATCCATCTCCTCAGGGGCACCTGAAACAACCAGCTGTCCCGGGCAGTTGTAGTTGACCGGATAGATATGCTCATACCTTGAGGCCAGATCTTCCACTTTAGGGTTGTCCAGCTTCAAGACAGCGGCCATGATGCTCTTGACATCCTTACCCGCATCATTCATGAGCTCTGCCCTTTTGCACACCAGCTTGAAGCCCTCCTCTGGAGAAAGCATGCCGGCATAGGTGATGGCTGCTATCTCCCCCAGGGAGAAGCCTGCAACCGCATTGCAGGCCAGCCCATGCTCCTCCAGTGCCCTGGCAGCGGCAAGGTCCACGCAGAATATGCAGGGCTGGGTGTTGCAGGTCCGGGAAAGCTCCTCCTGGGTGCCGTTAAAGCACTGGGCCGCTGTCCCGGGCCGCAGGCTGTCTGCCATATCGAATATTGCTTTTGCCGCCTTGCTGTTGTCATAGAAGTCCTTGCCCATTCCTGAGTACTGGGCCCCCTGACCGGCGAACAAGAATGCTATTTTACCCATTTTGTTCCTTTAAGAAGCTCTTCTGCCTGGGAAACCAGCTCGTCGATGATCTCCTTGGCGCTCTGCTCCTTGGTGACCATACCGGCGATCTGGCCTGCAATGAAGCAGCCCTTGGCATCGTCCCCATCCACAGCTGCGGCCCGGAGTGCACCGATTCCTGCACTCTCAAGCTCCTCGTTGGAGATGGAAGGATCATTCTCCTTCATGAAGAAGTTCCGGGAGAAGCTGGTCTTGAGGCTCCGCACCGGATGACCCAGCTTGCGGCCTGTGACAATAGTATCTATATCGCTGGCCTTGAGCACCTTGGCCTTATAGTTAGGATGGACTCCACACTCATTGGCAACCAGGAACCGGGTTCCCATCTGGACACCTTTGGCACCCAGCATGAAGGCTGCGGCAATACCACGGCCATCGCCGATTCCACCTGCTGCGATGACAGGGATAGAAAGTGCATCAACAACCTGTGGCACCAGTGCCATGGTGTTGAGTTCGCCGATATGGCCTCCGGACTCACCGCCCTCTGCCACAACAGCAACTGCACCCAGCTTCTCCATCCGCTTTGCAAGCATCACAGAAGGAATCACAGGGATAACCTTTATTCCGGCCTCCTTCCACATAGGCATATATTTGGCCGGGTTTCCAGCACCAGTGGTGACTACCGGAACCTTAAGGTCGGCAACCACCTGGGCAACTTCTGCCACATGGGGGCTCATAAGCATGATGTTTACTCCAAAGGGCTTTTTGGTCAGGCTCCGTGCAGTCTCGATCTCCTTCTTAAGGTAGTCGGCACCTGCATTCATGGCAGAGATGATACCAAGTCCGCCAGCCTCGGATACAGCCGCAGCCAGCTTGCCGTCGGCAATCCAGGCCATTCCCCCCTGGAAGATAGGATATTCAATCCCCAGGATAGAACAGAGTTCAGAATTAAGCATTCTCTTTCTCCTTGAGGCGCTTCTCGATGAACTTAACAAGGTCATCAACTGTGGTCACAGCCTCGTCGAACTCAAGCTCAACGCCCAGTTCCTCCTCAAGGTCCATGATCATCTCTACTGTATCAAGGGAATCGATTCCAAGCCCGATAAGGGATGTGTCTCTGGTGACCTTGCTCGGGTCACAGTCAATCTTCTCAACGATCTTAGCTTTCAGTTTCTCAAAAATATCCATTTTTTACTCCTTACCATCTGATTATGCAGGCTGCGCTTGAGAGTCCGCCCCCGAAGGCGCAGAGAGCTAACAGCTCGCCTCTCCTGAAACAGCCCTTTCTATTAAGTTCATCAAGCGCGATGGGAATGCTTGCTGAAGATGTGTTTCCATAACGTTCAATATTAAGATAGAAGCGGTCTCCCGGGATAGGAAGCTTCTTCTTGGCAAAATCTATGATCCTGCTGTTGGCCTGATGAGGCACTACCCAGCTTATATCCTCCATCCTTACTCCTGCGTCGGCTGCCACATCTGCTATATCCTTGCAGATTGACTTGACTGCGAACTTGAAGGTCTCCTGGCCGTTCATGTTGATGACAGGCTTCTCTATTGGGCCCTTGTAGAACGGAGAATCTCCGCCGTAGTTAGGGATGCGGATTATATCGTTGTCACCATAGGAATGGAGCCTGGACGAGAGGTAGTTCTCCCCCTTCTCCAGGAGCACTGCACCGGCGCCGTCACCGAAGATGACGCAGGTTGAGCGGTGAGTCCAGTCCACAGTGGCAGAAAGGCGCTCGGCGCCCACCACCAGCATTCTGTTCACCTTGCCCCGGGCAAAGTAGCCGGCCGCAGTCTCAAGGGCAAAGACAAAGGCACTGCAGGCACAGTTTATGTCCATGGCTGGACAGGTTGCCCCCAATTTTTTCTGGATCATGCAGGCCACATTAGGAGACTTGTATTCTGCAGTTATGGAGGCGCAGATTATCATGTCAATCTGGTCTGCAGTGACTCCTGCGGCATCAAGGGCACGCTGTGCAGCCTTGTATCCAAGCTCGGATGTAGGCTCGTCCACCGATATATGGCGCTCCTTGATTCCAACCCGCTGGGTGATCCATTCATCGTTTGTCTCCACCATGTGGGACAGCTCTTCGTTATTCAATATCTTCTCAGGCACATAGCTGCCTGTTGAAACAATCCTGAAGCTCATTCTATCCTTTCCAGACTCTCTTTGAAGTAGATGTTTATTTTCTCAAAAGCCTTAACCAGGAACTCCTTCTCCTGTTCAGTGAGACCTACATTGATCTTTCTTACCATGCGGCGGCGGAAATACTGGTAATAAGCGTTTACTATGGCTCCCTCACGGGTCAGGTTCACCTTCACAGAGCGGCCGTCCTCCTGACTGCTCAGCTTCTTGAGATACCCCTTCTTCTCCAGTTTGTTAACCATGACTGTGACAGATGGCTTGGAGACACCAAGCATGGCTGCCAGCTTGCTCACTGTGCATCCCTTCTTGCATCCAGCCCCTACCGCCTCGAGGAAATGAATCTCGTTGATAGTGAGGTTGATGCGGGAATTCACATTTTTCTTGGCATTCTCTTCCAGGTTGATGACATTTTTGTACATATTGAGAAGAATGCCACTTAACTGTTCAGAAAAAGAATCCATACACCACCGTTTCTTTAGTTAGTTAATCTAACTAAATACAGTATACTTCCACTTCTTCTATATGTCAAGTTAAATATTAAAGAAGAAAATATTGAAAACCAGGCGGTTTTGTGGTATAGGAGAAGCATGTGGTATACAGTCCTTCTATTGCTTATCTCCAATACATTCATGACCTTTGCCTGGTACGGCCATCTCAAGCACAAGTCCACAAGCCTGATCATAGTCATACTGGTCAGCTGGGGAATCGCCTTCTTTGAATACTGCTTCCAGGTGCCTGCAAACCGTCTGGGTTCCCGGTACTGCACAACTGCCCAGCTGAAGATTATACAGGAGGTCATTTCCCTCTCTGTGTTCTCGGTTTTCTCTGTGCTATATCTTCGGGAGGAGTTCAAGTGGAACTACCTGGCCGCCTTCCTGTGCATTCTTGTGGCAGTGATTCTGGTGATGAAGAAATAAATGTCTGTCGCTTGACAGATTCGGGGCCAGAAACTATATTTTAACTTGCTGGACGATTAGCTCAGTGGATAGAGCACTTCCCTCCGGAGGAAGGGGCCGGGAGTTCGAGTCCCCCATCGTCCAAAATACATAGCCCATAAAAAAAGCACCCTTGCTCGGTGGTTCCGCTCCCTATGGGCCGGGGATACCGACAAGGGTGCCTTTTTTGGGCCCCTGATATTTTTAATCTATTTTATATGCTGCACCAGATTGATCACAAATCCGGTGGGAGAAATCATAATAGCAGACTTGCCGGTCCTGGTGCTGGCAGTACTGTCTCCATAGTAATTCCTGAAGCCATTCTTAACCAGAAGCTGATATGCCTCATCAAAATCATCCACATTCATGCGGACAGCCATCAGGTCATGTCCGGTGGGCAATGTATCGGGCTGGGAGATATCAAGATTAAAGCCGTTTGCATCCTTAAGGCGGATACCCTTTACATCAAACTCCCCTATTCCTTCCTGCTGATGCCGCTTCTCAAAGCCCAGCTGCTCAAACAGCTTAACAAGAGCCTCTGCATCTTTTGTAATTATCTGAGGGTTGAATGTGGTGATTTTCATGTCTGTTGCTCCTTACAGAAGATTCTTTATTCCGGCCAGGAAGATGAACCTGTTAACACCCCGTGTAATCAAAGCAAAGCCCACCATGAATGTGATTGTGAAAGCGCTGATTGCAGGATCAACAAATGAACAGATTGCGAACAGAACTGTGAGGATACCGAATATCAGCAG
>JAFXTY010000036.1 GCA_017535435.1 Spirochaetia bacterium
CTATAAGACGCTGGATCCGCTGGTCATATTTTATGAGCTCTGGGCTCTGGTATATACGCTCGTAATTGAACTTCTTGAGGCACACCATAGCCTCGTACACCGGGTCGGAGAACCCGATCTTGCCCACTTTCTCCGCACTCTCCACCGCATCGCACACCATTGTGTTTATCATGCTGCTGTTGTCGCCGCCAAGGACGCGGGTAACCAGTGGGGGCACATCCTCCACCTTAACAACCCCAAGCCGCAGGGCATCCTCCAGATCCCGCCCCAAGTATGCTATCTTGTCGGACATGCGCACTGCAATCCCTTCCCAGGTGCATGGATAGAAGGAGCGGCTTTTAACCTCCTCGGGCACACAGGGCTCGGCTGCCGGTTCCAGGTATTGCTCAAACTTCTCGCCGCAGTGGTTTATTATGCCGTCCCGCACCGCATAGGTCAGGTTGAGTCCCTTGCCGCAATTGATCAGGTGATCCACCACCCTGAGGGAATAGACCTCGTGGCAGAAGCCTCCTTGCTTCTCCAGATATTTGGAGAGCATGCTCTCACCTGTGTGGCCGAAAGGAGTGTGCCCCAGATCGTGCCCTACGCTTATTGCCCAGGCCAGGTCGGTATCCAGTCCCAGAGCCTTGCAGATAGTCACCGCAATGGTGGCCACATGCATCACATGTTCCATACGGGTACAGATGTGGTCGTTATGGGGAGCAAAGAATACCTGTGTCTTGTGCTTGAGACGACGATAGGGATATGAGTGGATGATTGCCGTCATATCCCTGAAAAAATATCCCCGGATATCTTCTTTCCGGGGATACAATCGTTTACATAATGTCTCAGAATTTATATGATTCTGGACCTTCATCAGAATGCTACACCGCCGATTATACCGATACAGCTGTTGATCTTCTCGTCAAAGTACTGGGTATAAGGAATCTCAATATGAACTGGGCCCAGGGAGAATCCGATACCTACCATGAACTTCATCTTGAAGTTGTCATCATCGCCATCTGCGGAGAAGTGCATCTTTGACTTTGTAGGATCATCATTGCCTTCCAGTCTTACCTTTGCATCAGAATCTGCTGTGATCTCGTTATCTCCGCCGAACATGAAGTCTGCTCCCAGTCCTCCGAAGATCTCAACGATTGTCAGCTTGACACCGGTAGTGATCTCTACAGGAATAATGTGTCTGGTGGTCTCGGACTTAACATTCAGGTCTGCATCATACTTGAAGTTATGGCCGCCAGCAGTAATATCGATGGTATCAAGCTTGTCAACTGTCCATTCCATAGTGGAACTGTAATAGGAATAACCTGCTCCTACATTAAGACCTCTCCACTTTACAAGATGCCCCCCCTTATCCTCGATAAGCTGGTAGTTCACCATGAATCCCAGGTTGTATGCATCAATATCAAATTCATCATACTTGAACTTTGTCAGACCGCCTTTGAGTGTCAGGTACAGAGCGTGGTCCCACTTGAAGAGCCTGCCAACATTGAAGCCTACAGTTGCGTTGATGATCTGGCCGCCAACACCGAAATAAACATCTCCCTCATCCTTGTAGTTGTCGATAAAGTCCTTTGCATCGGAAATTGATTCCACAGCTCCGGCAACCATTCCGCTGACAGCTACAGAGAACAAGTTATAGCCGTTGGCAGAATGCATATATCCTGAGCTTGAAGCCAAAGCGTTGGCATTGGACATAGCCCGGCCAACATCCTTGGCATCCTCATATTTTCCATATTTCTCGTTAACTTTATTTCTGATTTCTGTCTCTATCTCATCGGTCAGAGCTCCACCCCATGAAGCTGGAACATCGCCGAATTTGACATCGATAGCAGCCACATTTCCTATAACCATTGCAGCAAGAAGAACTGCAATCAGAACTTTTTTCATATAACCTCCCAAATGTACGCAAAGGTACAAATTTATAATTATTATATACCTTATAGCCTAAAAAAGAAAGAGAAAAATATAACAATTTGTTATCTTATTATAATACAAAGAGAAAAAGGCTGTTGTTTTTTTTCCTGTTCTGTTATATGTTGAAGCCATGGATTTTAATGCACTTATATCAGATACAGCTGGAAAGCTGGAAGAAAGCATCAGGAACAAGTATCACGTGGAGATCAACGATGAGCTTGGATTTACCGGACGCAAGGGGGTCTACGATATCCTGGACAACCTTCTTTCCATCCTCTTCCCTGGCTGTTACTGCGACGACAAGATAAGGGAAGCCGAGATGCTCTCATTCCTGAACGAACGGCTCAGATACGTAAGCTACATGTTCATGCGGTTCCTCAGGGACTGCCTCAAATACAACTGCACACTGGCAAACGGCTGCGACGGCTGCAGCTGCGACAAGCGTGCAGAGCAGGTCATGGAAGCCCTTTTCAAGGCCCTGCCCCAGATCCGTGCCACCCTGATCACCGATATCGAGGCTGCAAAGAAAGGCGACCCGGCAGCAGAATCGCTGGACGAGATTGTGTTCAGCTATCCGTTCCTGGAGGCCATTGCCACCCATAGAATAGCCCATGTGCTCTACAAGGAGCAGGTTCCTATAATCCCACGGATGATGAGTGAGCGGGCCCATTCAAGAACCGGAATCGACATCCACCCGGGTGCAACCATAGGCGAGAGTTTCTTCATCGACCACGGCACAGGCGTTGTAATCGGCGAGACCACCACCATCGGAAACCGGGTCAAGATTTATCAGGGAGTCACACTGGGAGCCCTCTCCCCCTTCGACAGACAAGGAGCACCATTATCCGGCAAGAAGCGTCACCCCGATATCCAGGATGATGTGATCATCTACGCAAATGCCACAATACTGGGCGGCGACACTGTCATAGGCAAGGGCTCAATCATAGGCGTTAACACATGGATCACCAAGTCGGTGCCGCCGAACAGCATGATTTATAACACTAAGCTCTGAAAAGAGATTCTATTTCTTCGGAAGGTAGCCTCCGGTAATGGCCGGGGGCTATTTTTTTGTCCAGTTCCAGGCTACCGATGGCCACCCTTTCCAGGGCGGTAACCTGATTGCCCAGCACCTCCATCATGCGGCGCACCTGGTGGAACTTGCCCTCTGATATGGTGAGGAGGCACTCGGTGCCACAGCTGGCACACCCAAGCTCCGGCGGCAGTATGTTGAGCCATTCCAGATGTGCTGGGCCTGCGGTAAATGCGGGTGATTTCTCACAGGGCGGCAGGCTTAATCCGGTAGCGCACCTCTTGATATATTCCTGCTGCTGGGCTGGAGAGACAGGGGTCTCAAGCCAGACGTGGTAGGTCTTGGATATGTGGCTTTCAGGAATTGTGAGAGTGTGGACAAACATACCGTCGTCGGAAAGGAGAAGGAGCCCGGAAGTATCCTTGTCCAGTCTTCCCACTATGGAAAGTCCTGACGAGGCGTCGGAGCCCAGAAACTGGAAAACAGTCTTGGACCGGTCGCTCACAGTGGAGCATACTGCACCCAGAGGTTTGTTCATCATAAGGTATGTAAAGCCGCTGCGGGGAAACATGTTCTTAATTTACAATTTTCCTTTTTTTTGATAAATATAGTTATATGAAGAAATTGTGTTTTTTGCTGCTCGCAGTGGCTTTATTCTGTGCTGTCGGTTGCAAGAAAGAGACCAAGCAAGAGCCAGAGCCGGAACCTGTAAAACTGTGGAGTTACTTCACCTACCCCGATTACAATGCCCATATTTACCTTAAGCTTGAAAATGAGAAAGCTGAGGCAATCTGCTGCGGCTCTGCCAATATGATTGTGGGACGGATACACCTTTCCCACAGCTGCACCGAGGCACAGTTTGAGACAATCAAAAAGAAGCTTGCAGACAATGGAGCAAAAGAGGAAGGGCCTGTTGCAGAGCCTGTCATAGATGGTTATCCTGATATGACAGGATACCTCTCTTTCTTCATGTCCAAGGATAAGCAGGAGGAGATATGGAAAGGACTGGTGGAAGAATGAACAGAGGCTTTGCCGAGCAGACCCACTTCATCGGCGTACTCTTGCCGGAAGATATCACCCAGCGCCTTGAGGGCTACAGAAGATATATGAACCAGCAGTACGGCTGCAGAAGCGGTCATGGCACCCCTATCCATGTGACATTGGTGCCACCCTTCCAGCTCCCTGCCCCCTGCACCACAGCCCATATTGCCGCCGCTCTGGCCCAGATGGTGGCCGAGAAGAAGTGGCATTCATTCAATGCAAAGATAGAAGGCTTCGACGCTTTCGGAGACAGAACCCTGTTTGCAAAAGTTATCCCATCCGCCGTATGGACGGCCTTCAGGGCGGCGGTCTGCACCGCAGTGGCACTGACCAGCCCCGGTGCTGTCAGAAAGGATACCCGTCCTTTCCAGCCACATGTGACTGTGGCTAACCGGGACATTCCTCCCGGTGCCAGCACCGAGGCGTTGGAATATCTGAATCAGCTGGAGCTTAAGGCTGCCTTCCCTGTGGACAACATCACCATCTTCGAGCGGAAGGAGAAGCGCTGGGTGGTGGGCCAGCAGATAGAGCTGTAAATTCTATTAAGCATCACCAGACCAGAATACGATCTTCCGGAGCAAGGTACATATTGTCCCCCGGCTTTATATCATATGCATCATAGAATTCATCAAACTGCTGCACTGTCACATTGGTGCGCAGATAGAATTTAGGATGAGGATCGTTGTAGTTCAGGAACTGCTCAAATTCAACAGGATAGATTCCACGCCAATTTGTGGCAAATGCCTCAAAGAATTTTTTATAGTCGAAACCAGGTATAGTCTTTGCAAGCCTGAGCATGGCCTTCATGCCTGCCATATCAGCAATGGCCTCCCCCTGCACAAGGGTGCCGTTTGACTTCATGCCGTCCCATACAGTGATATTGTCATAATAGGCAATAAGCTTTGCCGCCCGCTTCTTGAAAGCCTTGAAATCTTTTCTTTTCCACCAGTTTTTGAAGTTGCCGTCTTTATCGAACATGGCTCCTGTGGTATCGAAGGCATGGCTTATCTCGTGCCCTATAATAACTCCAACTCCACCCATAAGTGCTTCCTGGGACATCCCCTCATAGTAGAAAGGACTTCCCATCAGCCCCGGGATTATATTGATGGAGTTCTCGGCCTGATAATAGAATGCATTTGCTATAAGAAGTTCCTCGTTCAGCCACAGAGTCCTGTCAACTTTTCCGTTTGTATGAGCCAGGTCCAGCTTTCTATCGAAGTCTACAATTGCTTTTATGCACTCCACCAGCGGAAGACCTTTCAGCTCAAGAGCGGTGTAGTCAATCCACTTCTCAGGATAGACCGCATGGATTCTGATGCTGTCAAGCTTTTCCAGGGCCTTCTCTTTTGTCTTTTCAGAAAGCCACTCTTCCTCTTCAAGCATATTGCGGTAAATGGCCACAGTATCCTGGCATATTTTTGTGATCCGTTTTTTAAGCTCCGAAAGATCATTGCGCTCCAGGTATGCCTTGTTAAGCGGTGTACTGAGCATATTTCGCACAATCTGCACCGCCATCTTTTTATCTTCAACCTTCCCTTTCGAGCCTATGACCATGTTTTCTGCTTTAACGGCAGCATCATAGGCCTGGCTGTCCAGCAGGCCTGAATAATTACAGGCTGTCTTGATTATCATATAGGCTTTGATAAGCTCCAGGTTTTCCTTTTTGTAGACTCTGTTCAACACAGAAAGGCGTCTCGGAGCCGGCACAAGGAATTCCTTTGCCTCGCCATAGCCGTTATTCTCTATAAAACGCATGAGAGGAAATCCAGGAGAAAGGGAGGCAACCCTTTTGGCAGAAAATGCATTGTTGCCTCTTCTTATCAGATCAGGTGAATGCATCTGGGCGTTTGAGAAAGCTTTTTTTGCAAGCTTTGTCTCCAGGACAAGCATGTCATTGAACATCTTTTCGACTTCGGTTTCCGAGTATCCCAACCTGGTAAGCATTGCCTTTGATTCGTAAAGACCCGCCTGGTAATATCGGTCACCCACATCAGTACGCTTCTTATATTCTGCCGCATCGTTCAGCATAAAGCCGTCAAAGCCGATCTGGGTGATATATGACAGAGAATCGGCAGGTTTGACAGTGTTACCCACCCACACAAACTTAGGGACCAGAAAGGTCTTTTCCGGAGATGTTATGAAATCGGAAAGCTCATCAATTGTCCTGATATTTTTTATCTGGTCAATCACAGGCTGCAGAGGCTTTACTCCAAGGGCGTCCCTTGATTTCCAGTCCAGGATTGCATTATAGAGGGACTGCACCAGTTCGGCATCGTGTCCCGGGAGATCTGGAGCTGTCAGAACCTCGATGATGTTTCCCTCAACTGTTTTCTGAACCTGAGAAAAGGAGTTGATTCCCTTCTCCCCTTCCGGGATTTCATTTTTCAAAAGCCAGTCATAGTTTACATACAGATGATAGTCATCCTTTGGCGATGGTCTCTGGGAGCTTACAACATTTTCCTTAAGGTTGCTGTCAATCCAAGGTTTTCCGCTTTTATAATCCTTTTCTGCGTCAGCAAAAACCAAGCCACCAATCAAGAGCAGGGCTGAAAAGAAGAATAATATTTTCTTTTTCATAGATTATCTCAAATTCACCAGGCTCTTGTCGTAGTCGGCCGGCGGGACAAAGCCCATGAGCTGCATTATGGTGGCAGGCCAGCTGGAGATGCCCAGTCCCTGGTTCAGAGCACTCTGGTCATACTCCCCCTTGTATTCAGGGTCGTAGATAATGGCTGGCACCGGGTTGAGGCTGTGGCTGGTCTTGGCCTTGGGGCTTCCGTCCTTGTTCATCTTAACAGAGCCATCCTTGGAATGCTCGTACATATCGTCGGAGTTGCCGTGGTCTGCTGTTATGCACATAATTCCACCTGCCTCCTCCACCGCCTGCTTAATGCGGCCCAGCTGCAGGTCCATGGCCTCCATGGAGCAGACCACTGCGTTGAATACACCGGTGTGCCCCACCATGTCGCCGTTGGGGAAGTTGAGCCTTATATGCTGGTACTTGCCGCTCTTTATGGCATCGATCACAGCATCGGCAATCTCGGCACACTTCATCCACGGACGCTGCTCAAATGGGACAACATCGCTCTTTATCTCTATGTAATCCTCTAATTTCTCGTCGAACTTGCCCAGCTTGTTGCCGTTGAAGAAATAGGTGACATGGCCATACTTCTGGGTCTCGCTTATAGCCATGAGGTGCACACCGCTGGCAGTGAGGTACTCACCCATGGTGCGGTCTATGGACGGAGGGCTTACCAGGAACTGATGAGGAATATGCAGGTCCCCGTCGTACTCCATCATGCCGGCATACTCCACCTTCGGCACTCTGTTCCGGTCAAAAGGAAGATCGCCCCCCTCTGGTGTCTCGAAGGCCCTGGTCATCTCCAGAGCCCGGTCTCCCCGGAAGTTGAAGTAGATTACACTGTCGCCATCGTTTATTGTACCCACGGGCTTACCGTCTCTGGCAATCACAAACTCATGCATATCCTGGTCCAGAAGCCCAGGGTTCTCGGCCCGGTATCTCTTTATAGCCCCGGTGGCGGAGGAGAACTGCCTTCCCTGTCCCAGCACATGGGCCTTCCAGCCCCGCTGTACCATGCTCCAGTCTGCATTGTACCGGTCCATGGTTATGTACATCCTGCCACCACCGGAGGCGATGCAGTAGTCCACACCGGCAAAGGAGGCCAGGTATTCCTCCATCGGTGTTATATAGTCAAGGGCGCTGGTGGGATCCACATCCCGGCCGTCCAGCAGGGCATGAACCCGGAGCTTCTGGACTCCCTCTTTATAGGCCTGGGCAATCATAGCCTTAAGATGGTCCTGGTGGGAGTGGACATTGCCGTCGGAAAGAAGACCTATGAAATGGAGCGATCCACCATGAGCTTTCACATTGGCTATAAGCTTTTTCCAGGTCGCACCCTCGAACAAGACTCCGCTGGCAATGGCCCCGGACACCAGCTTTGCCCCCTGGGCAAAGACACGGCCGCAGCCCATGGCGTTGTGCCCTACTTCGCTGTTTCCCATGTCGGCATCGGATGGGAGCCCCACCGCAGTACCGTGAGCCTTGAGCTGAGTATGGGGACAGTTTGCTGTAAGCCAGTCCAGGGTTGCCATACGGCTCGCCTTCACAGCATCGCCATCGGCATACTTGCCATAGCCTACTCCATCCATTATCACCAGCACCACCGGTCCCCGGCGTCCTTTCCAATTATTATTCTTCTCAAGAGGTCTTACACTCTCTGCCATATCACACCTCACTTCTCAACCTGATGCACCTATGCAGAATATCCAACGCTGCTTATGCTCATAGGTATTATCATGATTTATATCTATAGAATACCATTCGTTCTCGTAGAACACTCCCACCAGATAATTGAGGAAGCCGCTCTTCGGTCTCTTGAGAATCGAAAGTCCGAACCTGAGGACTGTGTCGTGAGCGGTCTGGACATCATGGGTTCCTATACGGTAGTAGCTGTAATCTATACTGGTGGAGAGATTTATGAATTTTATGAAGGTAAGATAGAAAAGCTGTGAGACCACAGGAGCGCCGAAGCCATAATCTTTTTCGGTGCTGGAATATTTATTTTTTCCAGTTTCGTCATAGTTGGTGACATGGAATTTATCATGAAGAGTGGTCCATAGGCAGGGAGAAAATTCTGTAGTTCCTCCCAAGTCAACATGCTTTGCTATAGGATACTGCCAGTGCAGGTACAGAAGCGGACCCACCTGGAACACATCCCGTCTGACATCATAATAATTCTTCGATGTCCCGTAACTCTCCAGCCCCTCAAGATCATAGCGGAGATACTGTCCCATCACTCCAACCCCAAGGTCCAGATACTCAAAGTGCCTCACCATAGGCAAAATGTCAAGGGTATATGTCTTCTGCTTGTCCAGCTGAAAGCCGAATTCATCCCCATCCAGGTCAATATCGCTGTCAGAGGTGACAGAACTCTCCAGATCGAATTTCACCATCCAGGAATATGTGGGGGCATAATCATACATAAGATAAATATAGACTGCATTCTTCTCTGACCCCGGCTCAGACCCGACTCCGAAGGAGATAGGCTCCATGAATTTATTGAATTTCCTGGCAAAATCTGTGGTCTCAGGCAGTGTCATCTTATCCCCGGAATCATGCTCAAGGGCAAGAAGATGAGAATCAACAACACAAAAAACCATCAAAGCTGCAAAAAGCAGGAAAAACCGAGACTTCATATCTATTTTAATCATAGAATTCCCCTCCCCGATTGTCAACCAAAACCTATTGACTCTATTAATAATAAATTATATAGTGTCTTTTACATACAAACTGTTTGTTTGTAAGTTTGGGGATCTGATGAGACGGACACAGGAAGATGCCGAAAAGACCAAGCAGATGATTCTTGATGCAGGAATCAGAATCTTTGCAGAACAGGGATATTACCACACCTCCATGGAGGAGATAGCCAAGGCCGCCAACGTGACCCGGGGTGCTGTATATTGGCACTTCAAGAGCAAGGAAGATTTCATTCTGGCCATGGCAGACAGCATCTACACCGAGACATCGGAGCTCATAAAGCTCTACTTCAGCAGGGGCACTTCCCTGGGGGACAAGCTTTCGGAGACCATCAAGAACATAGGCTACTGGTATCTGGAGAACGAGCAGATCTGCCAGAAGCGCAATGCCCTCCACTCCGTCATGATAGGAAAAAGCCAGTCCCTTATAGACAAGATGTTCCACACCATATTTCCGGATGAGGAATTCCCCACAGACCACGACTTCATCGCCTTCATCATACAACGGATTCAGGAGACACTGCATATCAAGCTTGTGGACAAGGAGAACGGCAGGGAGATACGGGACGGATTCCTGCTCCTCATCTCATTTGTGGAAGGCTTCATCGACATCATCATAAGATCCAAGGAAATAATGACCAGACAGGCCATTGATAATATAGTGAACAAATTTATGGAAGGATTCTCCCATAGTTTCAGACATATTTTGGAGGAAAAATGAAATTCAGGACTTTATGCTTGGCAGCACTTGCAGCATCAGTTGCACTTGCAGGCTGCAACAAGGAGAAGACATCAGAGGAAATCAACAAGAAGAGTATGGCTCAGATCTACAGCGAAGAAGGGACACCGGTGAATACAGCCACTGTCAAGACAAGCTCCTTCCAGACTGCCCTGTCCTACGATGCCACTGTGAACGGCATCTATGAGTCCACCGCATCGGCAAAGCTCTCAGACTCCGTGGAAAGCGTCAAATATTCTGTGGGGGACTGGGTGGACAAGGATGCTGTGGTGGTGACCTTCCCCAAGGACAACCCTTCTGCCAACTACTATCAGGCAAAGACTGTATATGAGAACCTGGAAGCCACATACAAGAGGATGAGCAACCTCTACAATTCCAAGGGAATATCCAAGCAGGACTATGACAATGCAAAGACTGCCTATGAGAATGCAAAGGCCACCTGGAACAATGTGAACGAGATGGTGAATGTGAAGGCTCCTATCAGCGGTCTTATCACCCGTCTTGATGTCCAGAAGACCGACAATGTCAAGGCAGGCGATATCCTGTTTGCAGTCACCGATGACAGCAAGCTCAAGGGCAAGGTATGGATCCAGGAGCGGGATATAGCCAGAGTCTCCAAGGGAATGAAAGCCACAGCAACATGGAACGGTGCCGAGATCACCGGAAAGATTGTTCAGCTTGACCTGGCTCTGAATCCTGACAAACAGGCATTCGGGGCCCTTGTGGAGTTTGACAACGCAGAGGGCAGGATTCCAAGCGGTGTCAATGCAAAGATCAACATTGTGGCCTATGAGAACAAGAATGTCATAGCACTGGACCGCAAGAACATCACCTTCGACGGCAGCAAGGCCTATGTCTTCATCGCATCCGGCGACAAGGCCGTGAAGAGAGAGGTCAAGACCGGAGAGAACTTCGGAAATAAAGTTGAGATAATCAGCGGCATCAAAGCCGGCGACAAGCTTATAACCGACGGCAATAAGAATATAGCTGACGGAACCTTCATCAGGATAATCAACCAGGAGTGACACACTATGAGTATTGCAGCTTTTTCAATAAAGAGGCCGGTGCTCATAAGCATGGTCATGGTGGGCATGATCATATTCGGTGTGCTGGCTTATATAGGGATGCCTCTCAACATCACCCCTTCCATAGATATCCCATATGTATTGGTACAGACCACCTACGCAGGTGCCTCCCCTGACCTCATCGAGTCCCAGATTTCCAAGAAGATAGAGGATGCAGTCTCAATGATAAGCGGACTGGACACAATAACCTCCTACTCCCTTGAGAACGTATCTCTGGTACTGCTCAAGTTCACCATGGATGTGGATGTGGACACCGCAGTGCAGGATGTAACCCAGAAGGTGAATAACATATCAAACGATCTTCCTGATGATGCAGACGACCCTATCTTCCAGAAGATAAACATAAACGAGCTGCCTATCCTCAAGATCATGCTGGCAGGCGACAGCTCAAAGATAACAATGTCAGAGCTCTATGACCTGGCAGATAAGAAAGTCAAGAACATATTCTCACAGGTTCCAGGCGTCGGCGAGACCAGTATCTCCGGTGGCCAGGAGAGAGAAATCCATGTGGAGCTGGACAGACAGGTAGTGTTCCAGAATCAGATTTCTCTGGTGGCCATAAACCAGGTGCTGGCAGCCTCCAACCTCAACCTGCCGGCCGGCTACTTCCAGAAGGAAGGCCAGGAGTTCTCCGTAAAGTTTGACGGAGAGTTCAAGGGCCTTGATGCCATAGGAGAGCTGGAGGTCCCCACCGGAAAGGGAGCAAGGAAACTGAAAGAGATCGCCACAATCACAGACTCAAGCGAAAGAGCCCGGGAGCGGACCATCTACTTCGATTACAACAACCATATCCGGAACGACCTGGCAGTACTCCTTGAGATCTCCAAGACCTCTGATGGAAACGCTGTAGAGATTGAACGGCAGATCCAGGAGAGAATCACAGAGCTGCGACCTGAGCTTCCTGACGGCGTGGACCTCTATGTAGTGACTGAGACTGCATCGGTAACCCAGAACACAGTAGACGACACCATGTCCAACATCCTCATGGGTATTGCATTCACAGCCATAATCCTGCTGTTCTTCCTCCACTCCTTCCGGAGCACCATAATTGTAGCGGTGACTATGCCGCTCTCAATCCTGCCGACCTTCATAGCACTCAAGGGTATGGGATTCTCCCTCAACGTAATGTCGCTTATGGGAATCTCCACCGCTGTCGGTGTCCTGGTAATGAACTCTGTAGTAATCCTTGAAAATATATTTGCCCACAAGAACCGTGGCGAGGGAGGCCGTTCCGCAGCCCAGACCGGTACCGATGAGGTTGTTGTTGCAGTCGTTGCCTCAACACTGACCAACGTGGCAGTATTCCTTCCACTGGGAACAATGTCAGGGCTGGTAGGACAGATGCTTATGGAGTTTGCCCTGGCTGTAGTATTCGCAACCCTGTTCTCCATCTTCATAGCCTTCACTCTTACCCCGATGATGGCAGCCTATGTCCTTCCTGAGCATGACACCAGGAAGCACCCTATCGGAGACAAGTTTGAGGCTGTGTTCAAGGCCTGGGAGAAAGGCTACAGGAAGCTGGTGCAGTTCATCCTCAAGACAAAGCTCCGCAGCCTGATTGTAGTTGTCATCATCGTAGGAATATTCCTTTTCTCAATGTCACTGTTCAAATATATCCCCTTCGAGTTCATGCCTGCCATGGACCAGGGGCAGGTTGATATAGAGATAGAGCTGGCCAAAGGCTTTGACCTGAGCGAGACCTATAAGTTTGCCCAGGAGGTTGAGGAGCGGATGGTCAAATATGCCGACATGATCGAGCATGGATCCACCACAGTAGGAAAGCTGGACGACATGGACACAGGTGTCAACCTAGCCAAGATAACCATGACCCTGACCCCCAAGGCAACCCGTAAATACAACTCTATCCAGCTGGCAAACATGATAATCAAAGACCTTTCAGACATGCCTGGCGCGACACTAAGAGCTGTATCAAGCTCCAAGATGGGAATGAGCCAGAGCGCCATCGACTTCTATCTGAAGGGACCTGACATGGATGTTCTTCAGGAATTCCAGGACCAGATCTACCCTGAGCTTGAGAAAATCCCGGGTCTTGTGAACCTGAACTCCTCAAGCCGCGGCGGTGTGCCTCAGATCTCTGTATATCCTGATCTCAAGAAAATTGCAGATGCAGGAACCAGTGTGCAGGAGATTGCGGTGACACTCCGTACATCCCTTGAGGGAATGTCATCCACCAAGTTCAAGGATCAGGGGGAGGAGTATGATATCAAGGTATTCCTCACCGACGACACAATAAAAAGCTATGAGGATGTGGGAAATATCCCTGTGGCAACGAAAGAAGGAGTATTCCCCCTTTCCCACTTCGCAGACATCCAGTACACCACAGGATTCAGCAAGATCTTAAGAAACGACAGGGAGACTGTAATCGAGTTCACCGGAGATGTGGCAGATGGCTATGCCCAGAGCGATATAACCAATGCCATAGCAGCCATCACAGGCAAGCTTGACTTCCCCTTCGGATACAGCTACGAGCAGGCCGGTAACTCAAAGGAGATGGGCAAGACAATAAAGCAGATGCTCTTTGTCTTTGTCATCGCCATTGTCCTTACCTACATGCTCCTGGCCGCAATCCTGGAGAACCTGTGGCAGCCGGTGCTCATCCTGTTCACAGTGCCGCTGGCCCTTATCGGAGTTGTGGCAGTATACCTTCTCACGGGGAAAGCCATGAACTTCGTCGGAATGATGTCCATAGTCATGCTGGTAGGTATGGTAGTGAACAATGCCATCCTTATCCTGGACTATGCCAACCAGCTGAGGCGTGAAGGCAAGTCCATGCAGGAGGCCCTTATCATAGCCTGCCCTGAGAAACTAAAGGCAATCATAATGTCCAACGTGGCAACTATACTTGGACTTTTACCAATGGCTCTGGGTCTTGGTACCCAGGGTGCCGAGATGCGGCAGCCTATGGGTCTGGTCAGCGTAGGCGGTCTTATAACCTCCACCATCCTTACCCTCTTCATGACACCGGCATCCCAGTTCCTCTTCGCAGGAAGAAAAAAGAAGAAGAAAGCAGAAGTGGCTGCAGAAGGAGCAGAGAGATGATTTCAAGAAGATTATTCAAAACAATTATATTTACAACAATGATATTATGCGCTGCTGTGCCAGCCTTCTCAAAGCCATATTCCATGGATGAATACCTTGGTCTGGTGAAAGAGAACAACAAGGATCTGATGCTGGCCGCATCAAGCCTTAAGAGTGCAGGAGAACAGGAGAAGCTGGCAAGGAGCCAGGCACTTCCTACTGTTGGGCTTTCCAGCTCTCTGTACCGGAACTTCATTGATGTAGAGCAGCAGGCAGCTGTTGCTTCCCAGGCGGGAGGCGGTCCACTTATTTACAAAAAAGTGGATGTGAACAAGGACTATGACTTCAGCTTCGGATTAGGCCTCTCACAGCAGCTCTTCAACATGAACGTGTTCAACGCCATCAAGGCCAGCAAGGAATACAAGCAGATGTCCAAGTCGGTCTACGATGCCCAGAGCGATGCTATAATCACCGCCGCCAAGAAGGTGTTCTTCCAGTGCTACCTGCTGGAGAAGCTCTACGATATCCGCAAGCAGACCGAGGAACGGACCTATGACCACTACATGCTGATGAAGCAGAAGTATAATGCAGGCGTTGTATCCAACGTCGCCTATCTGAATTCCGAGGTGGACTACAAGAAGACAATACCTCAGACCACCAATGCCAAGATGAACCTTGAGCTTTGCCTCATAAACCTTAAGCACCTGGCGGGAATTCCCGAGGATGAGGAGGTCTCTGTCGTAGGTGATTTCACAGTATATCCCGAAATTCCCGAGACCCTTACAATGCAGGACGTGCTTGATTCCAGATCCGACTACATGGCCCTGATGAGGGAGAAATCACTGCGGGACCTGAACGTCAAGGCTACCAGGGCCGGCCATTATCCTACCCTTTCCCTTGATGCAGCCTACGGCTACAGCAATTCTGACGACAAACTCACCAAGGCTTTCCATAATGATGATTACGTACAGATCTTCAAGGTGGGACTTAAGCTGGAACTGCCTATATTCACCGGCGGTGCCCTCTCGGCAAAGGACCATCAGGTCAAGATTGAATCTGAACAGACCGAGATAAAGCTGCAGCAGAAGCGGGAAGACATTATTGTGGAACTCCGCCAGATTTATCTGACACTCCAGCGGGAATTCGAGAACATAGCCACTGCTGAATCCACAATAAGCACTGCACAGGAAGCCTACGATATCGCACAGGTCTCCTTTGACAACGGTGTGATGACCCAGCTGGAGCTGAGGGATACCAGGCTTAATCTGGAGGGAGCCGAGCTGAGCCACCTGACTGCTGTGTACAATTATTTATGCGCTTATTTTGACTGGCAGAAAGCTACCGGGAATATGTAATAATCAGCGGATCAGTATTTCAAGGGCTTCCTTATAACCGGGGAAGCCTTTTCCTTTTATGGTGGCTATGCAGACATCCCGAATATAGGAAATCCTGCGGAACCCTTCCCTTTTATCCGGATCCGATATGTGCACCTCGACTGCAGGAACACCAACTGCTTTCAAGGCATCGGGAATAGCCACGCTGGTATGGGTGTAGCCAGCTGGATTGATGACTATGCCGTCAAACTTGCCATAGGCTGCCTGAATCTCGTCAATGATAGCTCCTTCGTGGTTGCTCTGGAACAGCTTCACTTCAATTCCCAAATCAGAAGCCCATTTCAGGATACTCTTCTCCAGTTCCCTGTAGGTTCCATTGCCGTAGATCTCAGGCTCCCGGATTCCCAGCATATTGATATTAGGTCCATTTATCACAAGAATCTTTTTCATCTGTTCTCCATTACAGTATCGGCGGCAGCCATGTAGAACGGCAGACGCTTCTCATACATAGTCTCAAGGTCGACGCCCTGGGAAAGAGGACGCCCCTCAGTTGCCAGTTTATTTATGTCCCGCTTTATGAATACCACAGTACCATTCTGCTTCAGATTGCGCACATTTTCAAGGTTCAGGACACTGCCGCCACCGGTGGCGATGACCTGCCCCCCCTCTTTTCCCACCAGAGCTATGATTTCAGCTTCCAGCTTTCGGAAGGCAGCCTCCCCGTCTTCCTTAAAGATATCAGGTATGCTTTTACCCGCCTTTTCTTCCACCAGAGCATCGGTATCCACAAACTTCTTGCCCTGCTGGGCAGCCAGCTTTTTCCCAATAGTGCTCTTGCCGCAGCCGGGCATACCTATAAGAATTATGTTCTCCACCTTCTGCCGGGTCTGCTCCAGGGCTTTATGGATGATGCTGTCTGGCCTCTGGATGCCCTGGAAAAGGTCCGAGGCATACTTGGCCTGGGCCACCAGCATGGAAAGGCCGTTTGAGAAAGGAATACCCAGCTCCCGGGCATCCAGGAGGAGCGGCGTATAAAGGGGGTTGTAGACCAGGTCGATGACCCCGCGGCAGGAGCCGAACCGGGAAAGCTCCACAATCCGGCCGCCATTATCCGGATACATCCCCACCGGGGTGGCGTTTACTATTATCTCCGCACCCTTTTCGGCATACACATTCTCATAGTTCAAAGCCCCGGTGCGGGAGACCACCAGCACCTCAGCTGCCCCGGTTCCTGCCGCCGCAGCCTGCACCGCCGCCGAGGCCCCGCCGCTCCCCAGCACCAGCACCTTCTTCCCTTTCAGGCTGATTCCAGCCCGCTCTGCGGCATAGAGGAAACCCTGGTAATCGGTGTTATACCCCCAGAGCCCGTCAGGGCGGCGGACTATGGTGTTCACTGCTCCTATAGCCCGGGCCTCGGGTGCAATATGATCAAGATATGGCATAACTGCCTTTTTATAAGGAATAGTCACATTCAGGCCGGCAAAGTCTCCAGCCTTGATAAAGGGCCCCAGCTCCTCGGGGCGCAGGCTTACAAGCTCGTAGGGGCTGCTTTCCAGAAGGCTGTGGATAAAGGGAGAATAGCTGTGTCCTAAATGCTCTCCGATAAGTCCGTATCTCATAGCATATAATCGCAAAGCACCAAAGCGGCGGCTGCCTCGACACAGGGCACAGCCCGCACTGCTATGCAGGGATCGTGCCGCCCTTTTATCCTGAGCACTGTGCTTTCTCCGGTCTCCAGGTTAACACTCTCCTGGGGCAGTGCAATGGAAGGTGTGGGCTTGAATGCAACCCGGAATGTGATAGGCATGCCTGTGCTCAGGCCTCCCAGGATACCGCCGTGGTTGTTGGTCTTTGTCACAATAGTGCCATTCTTGTCAAAGCACCAGGCATCGTTGTGCTGACTGCCCTTCATGGCGGCGGCCGCAAAACCGGCACCGAACTCCACACCCTTTACTCCGGGGATGGAGAAAAGCATGCGCGACAAGCTGCTCTCAAGGCTGTCAAAGCCGCTGTCCCCCACGCCGGCAGGAACCCCGGTGATGCAGCATTCCACAATGCCCCCTACCGAGTCGCCTGCAGCTTGAGCAGCCTCTATGCAAGCTTTCATCTTTGCTCCAGAAACGCCCCCGGCAGAGACCAGCTTAGCCTTGATTGCCACTCCCTGCTGTCCCAGAAGCTGCAGGCAGACACCCCCTGCAAAGCAGAGGGGTGCAGTAAGACGGCCTGAGAAGTGGCCGCCGCCGGCTATGTCGTTGTAGCCTTCATACTTGATAAAAGCAGGATAATCGGCATGCATGGGCCGTGGAACTGCGCTGAAAGCCTTGTAGTCAGCCGATCTGGCATCTTTGTTCTCTATCATCATGGACAGGGGGGAACCACAGGTTCTGCCATCCACCAGGCCGGAAAGAATAACAGGCTGGTCAGCCTCCCTGCGGGCAGTAGTCCCCTTCTGTCCAGGGGCACGACGGGCCATGAAGGCCTTGAGCGCCCTCATGTCAATCTTGAATCCGGCAGGAAGCCCCTCTATTACAGCTCCAATAGCCTTGGAATGGGACTGGCCGAAGATGGTCAGATGAATATTCTTGCCGATATCAAAGGACATAGTAGGTTCCTCCTAATGCGTTGAAATCCCAGAGAAAGCCGGGATAGGACTTCTTGATAACCTGGGCATCTGTTATAGTGACATTGCCTGTGCAGATTGAGGAGGCAGCCACTGCAGCCATGGCAATCCTGTGGTCGTTGAAGCTTGATACCCTGCCTCCAGCCAGACTTCCTGTACCAGTTATGATCAAACTCTCCTCCTTCTCCTCCGCATGACCTCCAAGGCCGTTTATGAGGGCTGCTGTGGAGACAATCCGGTCGCTCTCCTTTATCCTGAGCCGCTTGGCTCCGCAGAGCACCACCTTGCCATGGACACGGCAGGCCAGCACAGCCAGTATAGGGAACAGGTCCGGATGGGGCGAAACATCTATGGAGATCTCTCCTATCTCAGCCCCTGGAGCCAGTATCTCAGCATACTTCTTGATAGCACGGTCCGGCTGGAGGCTATTGGGATCAAGCCCCTGGAAATCGGCCCCAAAGGGATAGAGGAAGGCACAGGATGACCAGTCCCTCTCTGCAGTAAGATCCTCAGGAGACCTGTATTTCTGATTCGCAGGGACTGTAAAGCCATCTTTTGTCCGCTCCACCAGGACACCGAACTGCCCCATAGTCTGTATGGTCATATCCACATAGGCGGCAGACTCAAGCCTTGATGTCAGCTTGATATGGCTCTCCTCGTCCAGAAGCGGCATGGCCAGAAGAAGACCAGATATGAACTGGGAGCTTATATCCCCAGGCATCTTATATGTTCCTGCAGTGAGGAATCCTGAATACTCAAGAGGAAGACGGTCTGCATCTGCATATACCCCATGAGCCTCCAGAGCTTTAAGGATAGGCAGTATAGGCCTCCGGGAGAGGGAACCGATTCCGCTGAAAGATGCCTTGCCATAAAGAGCAGCTGCCACCGGAAGCATGAACCGCAGCACTGTAGCGCTCTCCCGGCAGTCCAGGTGGGGCACTTTTTCATGCTTTGCTCCTGGCGCCACCTCCAGGGCTGTATCAGAAAGGATAGTTATAGTTGTACCCAGGGCCCTGAGACACTGGATCATGGCCTCCACATCATCACTTATGCAGGTGGTGTCCAAATGGAACACCATACCTCTGTTGCACAGGGCACTGCACAGCAGCTTCCGGCACATATCAGACTTGGAGTCCGGTGCCTTGAGCTTTCCTGAAAGCTTATGGGGTCTTACGCATATCTCCATATCAAACTCCTGCGGCTATGTATTCTTCCAACCGGGAGATGGGTATGGACTTAAGCTGGCAGTTCCCGATTCCTAAAGGAGCAATTATGTTCAGGCTTCCATCCTTCATTTTTTTGTCATGGATGGCTGCCTTAGCCAGCTCCTCAGCTGTGTATGGAATGTCAAATTTTATGCTATTTTTTTCAAGTAAACTTTGAATTATTTCTAAAATATTAGATTTTTCATTGTAAAATTTTATAAAAGCTTTAGTTTCTGCCACCATTCCCATGGCCACAGCCTGACCATGAGGGATAGTGTAACTGCTGCATTTTTCTATGGCATGTCCTATGGTGTGGCCGAAGTTAAGGAGCTGGCGGCAGCCTGTGTCCCAGGGGTCGGCCATAACGTAATCCCGTTTTATCTCCACATTCAGGGCCACCACTTCCTCTATATCTTCCAGCAATGTGCCGCGGGAAGCAATATCATACAGCCTCCCCCCGGCAAGAACCCCGTGCTTTATCATCTCGGCCTTGCCCTCGGCTATCTGCTCCCCAGGAAGGGTCTTCAGAACATCGGGGTCAAAAAGGACGCACTTCGGCTGGTGGAATGACCCCGCCAGGTTCTTGCCGGTCCCCAGATCGACTCCAGTCTTTCCCCCTACCGAGGCATCCACCGCAGCCAGCAGAGTGGTGGGAATCTGCACGAAGGGGACTCCCCGCAGGTACACGGCGGCTGCAAAGCCGGTGATGTCGCCGCACACTCCACCTCCCAGGGCTATAAAGAAGTCGCCGCGGGTAAGGTTTGCTCCGGATGCCGCCTCAAGGATAGAACCTGCAGTGCTCCAGGTCTTATTTGCCTCCCCATGGGGGAAGATAAAAGTGGAGACATCAAAGCCGCTGGCTCTGAGGGAAGCTGTGACAGTACCGGAAAAGAGGCTGGCAGTCACATCATCGCATACCAGCATTGCCTTCCGGCTCTTAATGTGCCGAGACAGCAGCTCTCCAGTCAGAGACAACACCCCACGGCCAATAATGACATCATAGGATTCATTCTGTGTCTTTATATTTATACTCTTCATGAGTCCCATATCTTAATTATATCAGTTATCTTTTATAAGCGAAAGGACGAATTCTGGCGATTGATTCCATAAGGCTGCCAAAGGCCTCAGGAGTAAGGGCCTGAGCACCGTCGCACAGGGCATGGACAGGGTCGTTGTGCACCTCTATCATAAGGCCGTCGGCTCCGGCGGCAACTGATGCCATAGCCATAGGCTTCACCAGCCGCGCATTTCCTGTTCCATGGCTCGGGTCCACAATGACAGGCAGGTGTGTAAGTTCCTTGAGGACAGGCACTGCAGAGATATCCAGGGTGTTCCGGGTGGCTGTCTCGAAGGTTCTTATTCCCCTCTCGCACAGGATAATCTGTCCGTTGCCCCCTGCCATAATGTACTCGGCGCTCATAAGGAGCTCCTGGATTGTGCTGGAAAGCCCCCTCTTTAGAAGTATAGGTTTCTTTGTCTTTCCAAGCTCCTTCAAAAGCTCGAAGTTCTGCATATTCCGGGCTCCCACCTGGATTATATCCACATTATCGAACAGAGGAAGCTTGGAGATATCCATGATCTCGGAGACAATAGGCATACCCAGTTTATTCTTGGCATCCTCAAGAATCTCAAGACCCTTAGGCCCCAGGCCCTGGAATGCATAGGGGGATGTGCGGGGCTTGAATGCTCCACCCCGGAGAATGGATGCTCCGGCGACCTTAACCGCTTCTGCCACCTCCAGCACCTGGTTCCTGTCCTCAACAGAGCAAGGACCTGCCATCACCTGGAAATTGCCGCCCCCGATCTTAACTCCAGGGGCAATATCAACTACGGTATCATCGGGATGGAACTTCCGGTTCACATTCTTGTAGGGCTCCTGGATCCTCTTCACATCTTCCACGATATCCATGGTCTTGATGGAATCGATGTCTATCTTGGATGTGTCGCCTATAAGCCCTATGATAGTCTGCTCTGCCCCTTTTACAATGTGGACATCAAGGTTCTTCTCCTTGAGCCAGGAGACCAGGGAGTCTATCTGTTTCTGGGCCGGATTGTCCCGTAGAATTATAACCATCTGTTAAATCTTATATCTCAGCCTTGGCTGCAATCTTATCAAGTACGAACTTTATCGCCTCATCCAGCGCCATTCCGTTCATCTGCTGTCCTGTCCTGAGGCGGATGGAAGCCTTGCCTTCGGCAGCCTCCTTGTCGCCGATGATGAACATATACGGGATCTTCTGTCCCTGGGCGTTGCGTATCTTGGCATTCATTCTCTGCTCGCTGGCATCCACTTCTGCTCTGATCTTGGCAGCCTTGAGAGCTGCTGCAACCTTCTCTGCATACTCGTTGAAGGCCGGTGCAACAGGGATGACCACTGCCTGATGAGGTGCAAGCCAAACCGGAAGGGCACCTGCAAAGTTCTCAAGGAGGATTCCGATGAACCGCTCAAGAGAGCCCAGTACTGCGCGGTGCAGCATAACTGGGTGGTGCTTTGCGTTGTCCTCGCCGATGTATTCGGCGTTCAGGCGCTCTGCGCTTGGCAGCTGGTAGTCAACCTGGATAGTTCCGCACTGCCACTGGCGGCCAAGGGCATCAACCAGGGTGAATTCAAGCTTAGGTCCATAGAAGGCACCCTCTCCCGGAGAGATCTCGTATGAAAGGCCAGCCTTCTTGCAGGCATCGGCCAAAGCTCCCTCGGCTCTATCCCATGTAGCATCATCGCCTACACGGAGCTCTGGGCGGGTTGAGAACTTAACTATGATCTTGTCGTCGGTGAAACCGAAGTCCTTGTACATATCCTTGAGGAGATGGCAGAACTTGGCAACCTCGGAAGGAATCTGCTCCTCGGTGCAGAATATATGGGCATCGTCCTGGACAAAGCCCCGGACACGCATACAGCCGTGGAGTGTTCCGGAAGGTTCGTTACGGGTGCAGCTTCCGAACTCTGCCATCCTGAGAGGCAGGTCCCGGTAGCTCTTGATTCCCTGCTTGAAGATCTCCACATGGCCAGGGCAGTTCATAGGCTTGAGGGCGAAAAGTCTCTTCTCGCTCTCGGTTATGAACATATTCTGCTTGTATTTTGCCCAGTGGCCGGAGCGTTCCCACAGTCCCTGAGGCATACAGAACGGAGTCCTTACCTCAACATAGCCGTCAGCCTTGATCTTGGCCCGGACATAGTCCTCCAGGATACGGTAAATAGTCCATCCATTCGGATGCCAGAAGATCTGGCCCGGGTTCTCGTCGTCGATATGGAACAGGTCAAGCTCCTTCCCTATCTTCCGGTGGTCCCGCTTTGCAAGCTCTTCCAGATGCTGGAGGTAAAGGCGCAGGTCCTTAGGATTGGTGAATGCAGTTGCATAGATTCTCTGGAGCATAGGGCGCTTTTCGTCCCCTCTCCAGTAGGCTCCTGCTATAGAGAGCAGCTTGATGGCCTGGGGATTGATCATCTTTGTGTTCTCCACATGGGGTCCCCGGCAAAGGTCGGTGAACTTGTCCACTGTGTAGATGGAGATTACCTCCCCCTCTGGAAGGTCGTTGATAAGCTCGGTTTTATAAGGCTGGTCCTTGAAAAGCTCAAGGGCCTCGGCACGGCTTACTTCCTTGCGGATAAAGTCCTCTTTCTTGTTGATGATATCCCTCATCCTCTCTTCGATTTCAGGGAAATCGTCCATCTTGAGAGGGCGCGGGAGGTCAAAGTCATAATAAAAACCATTCTCGATGGATGGTCCGATTGCAATCTTGGCATCCGGGAACATCTGCAATACTGCAGCTGCCATAACGTGGGATGCGGAGTGTCTGATAGTACTTAATTTTTCGTCTGCCATAGTGCTATAACAATATAATCTTATATAATTATAGTCAATAAGTGCACCGGTTCAGGCCGTCAAATACTATTTTTTGAAGAATTCCATACCCATATCGTAGGACATGGAGAAGTTCTCCAGAGAAAGATTGTTCTCTATCTCAACACCGGTAACCTTCTTCACGATCTCGCCTGCTTTGACGATCTCATCCTCGGTCCCTGTGGAGCCCTGAATCACTGCCTTTCCATCCACAATCCCCACCTCGAGGAAATTGACATCAATCTTTTCCTCATACAGTACTGTGTTGACAGCTTTCTGTGCAATGTACAGCTCCTTGAGCTTCTTCTCCTGGGCTGCCTTGCAGTCATTTTTATCCAGTTCTGCAATAAGACCTTTAACCATGGCGCATATGGAATCCACCGACAGCTTGTCAGTATTGATTGAGATATCGTAGTTGCTGGGCTTTCCCCATGTGGCATTGTACAAGTACTTTGCCTGCTCTGTTCTTTCCAGCTCCTTATGAGCCACCATCTTTTTCGCGGCACGCTCATCCACCTGATATCTCTCCATAATCCGCTTGATCTTGACATCCTCGGAGCTTACAGTCCTGAGCCTCAGCAATCCTGGAACATCCTTCAGGAAGAAGGTTCCGCAGCGGCCCATGACTATGCAGTCCGGATTTTTCAGAAGTTTCTCAAAGATATAGAACTTAAACAAATTATTATATTTTTCATATGAATTGGTTAATCTGGCCAGCAATCCAGGTGCCTTCTCGTCAAACTTCTCCACCTGGCTCCTGCTTATATCGAACATTTCCGGGAACTCACTGTTTATAGTCTTTCCGCTGATGAATTCATAACCCAACTTTTCCTTCAATGCAAGACCGATCTGCTTGCTGAGGCTTCCTTCTTCTCTTGACAATGTGATTAAAGCCATTTTTTTCTCCTTATTTTACAACTTGATTACAGATTTATTCTACAAGAAAAACCGGGGAAAAATCAATTATTTTCTTAAACCTGTCGATAATATAAGTAATAGCTAAAAATAAAAGGCGGTTTTTATGGAACAGATAATCAAATCCTTACTTGATACCGATGCTTACAAATTCTCAATGGGACAGGCCATCTTCCACCAGTTCAGCGGAGACCATGCCACCTGGACCTTCAAGTGCAGGAACGAGAATATACACTTCACAAAGGAGATGGTGAGGGAAATCCGGCGTCAGGTGGGACTCTACTGCAACCTGCGATTCACCGAGGACGAGCTCAAATGGCTGCCCGAGAAGAATATCTGGATCCACAACAACTACTGCGACTACCTTAGGTTCTGGCACCCCCGGAAGAACGAGATCCATATCGACACAAAAGCCCCATGCGGGCTCAACATAGAGGCCAAGGGAACCTGGGGCAACACCTCCCCTTACGAGATTCCTATCCTGGCCATCGTAAACGAAGTCTACTTCAGGATGGCATATGACTACGACGACCTTTTCCAGAAGTTCAAGGAAAAAGTTGCAGACATAATTGCAAAGCTTAAGGATGGCACCTACGACGTGGGGGTCTTCTCTGAGTTCGGTGCCCGGCGCCGCCTCTCCTTCGAGGCCCAGGACTACCTTATAAAATCCCTTGTGGAGGCCAATATCCCCAGCTTTGTGGGAACCAGCAATGTATATCTGGCCAAGAAATACGGCATAAAGGCAGTTGGTACACTGGCACACGAGTATGTGATGACCGTAGGACAGGGACACCACGAGTACAACCCTGCCTACTCCAACAAATTTGCAATGGACACCTGGGTGAAGGAATACGGAATCCTGAACGGTATTGCACTGACTGATACAATCACCACCGACTGCTTCCTCCAGGACTTCCAGCTCACATTCGCCACACTGTTCAGCGGTGTGCGCCACGACTCCGGAGACCCTATAGCATGGGGCGAGAAGATAATCGAACATTACAAGAAGCTGGGCATAGACCCAATGACAAAGACACTGCTCTTCAGCGACAGCCTGAACATGGAGAAGGCCACAAGAATCTACCAGCATTTCAAGGGAAAGGCAAAGGTGGCATTCGGAATCGGCACTTACCTCTCCGGTTCCCCTGTCAATCCGCTCAATATAGTGATGAAGGTGACAATGGTGAACGGCCAGCCTGTGGCCAAGATATCCGACGACCCCAGCAAGAGCATCTGCAAGGACTCCAAGTATGTGGATTATCTGAAGCGGTGCATCAACTGGAGAATGACACACTTATACT
The DNA here is from genome assembly GCA_017535435.1 of Spirochaetia bacterium. Lineage (GTDB taxonomy): Bacteria > Spirochaetota > Spirochaetia > CADAEX01 > CADAEX01 > CADAEX01. The sequence goes on from JAFXTY010000036.1 coordinate 25,343, forward strand.
ACAATGAGTAAATCCAGCTGACTGTCGTGGGCTTCGTGAGGAACCTGCTCCACCAGCTGGAAGCTGTACCCTATTCCAATCTTATACAAAGAATTTCCGCAGGAGGCGAAAAAACGGTCGTAGAACCCCTTTCCACGCCCAAGACGGAACTTTTCCTTGTCGAAGGCAAGTCCTGGCACCAGTGCCACGCTGCTGCGCTCTGAAAGAGTTTTTATATCAAGGGGAGGAAGCCCAGGCTTGGGCTCCAGTATGCCGAAGGCGCCGGGCGCTGTATCATCGTCGATGTCGCTTATCCGGTAGAAGATAAGGTTGTCCCCCACCACCTTGGGTACAGCCAGGGTCTTGCCCTGATCCAGCGCCCGTCGGAGGATGCAGGCGGTGTCAAGCTCGTCCTTCATGGAAAGGAACGCAAGCACTGTATCTGCCCTGTTCCACCGGTCGAGCCTCTCCAGCTGCTTCAGCACGCCTCGGGAGGCGAGCTCTGCATCCTCCGCTGGAACTGAGCTAAGTCTGGCCCTCAGGGTGGCTCTGAGCTCTTTTTTCAAAAGCTTTATATCTTCCATCATTCCACCAGCTTGACTATAGTCTTCCCAAAGCCGCCCTCCTCGGGCCGGGCAAAGGTATAGGACTTCACGTTCCGGTTTGAGTGCAGGTAATCCCGCACTCCCTTCTGGAGTATTCCCTCCCCTGTTCCATGTATCACAGAGAACTCCGACAGACCGCAGAGGAGAGCACTGTCCATCTGGCTCTCCATGGCCTGTATCGCCTCATCCAGCCGGTAGCCCCGGATATCCAGCTCCAGCACCGGTTTCCGGTAGCTGGCCATGACTGACTTGCGCACCGAGGTGCTCTCCTCCCGCGCTTTGCCCGGGGAGAGCTCGGATCCATCAACAACAAGCCGCATCTGCCCCACAGCCACCAGGTACTTTCCCTTGTTCATAGCCCGGATGACAATACCGTCCTTCCTGCTCTGCCCCACATAGACCGGGTCATCCGGCTTGTAGGCAGGGGCATCTGCGTCCCCCTGGGGCTTCAGGTTCTCTACCCGGGCCGACAGCTTCTCCTCCTCCTGGTGCAGCTGGTTTATGAAGGACTTGACCTCTTTGGTCTTCTCTTTGGTTATTTCCCCTTCCCGAAGCTCCCGCACCAGGTTCTCAAGGCGGCTGGAGGTGTCGGCCACCAGATGGCGGAAGGAGCTGGACTCCTGCTTCTTTATCTCGTACTCCTGCTGACGCAGCTGTATCTCCTTGAGGGAAAGCTGCCTGCCCTTCTCCTTGAGCTCCTCCGCCCTCTGGGCTGCAGCGTGCTCCTTATCGTCCAGCTGGGCATGACGGGTGGAGATCTCCTGGAGCAGCTTGCTTATGTTTATCTTCTCGCTGCCCAGATACTCCCTGGCTTTGCCGATTACAGCAGGAGCCATGCCGTTGCGGAGGGCAATGTCGATGCCGAAGCTCTCACCCGGCATGCCGTAGATCAGCTTGTAAAGAGGCGTGAAAGTCTCAGGGTCGTATTTGACCGACACATTCTCGGCCTTCGGGTTTGTAAGGGCATAGTTCTTCACCACAGTCTGGTGGGTGGTGGCCAGTGCCAGGGCCCCCATGGCCACAATCTGGTCAAATACAGCCAGGGCTATGGCAGCCCCCTCATCCGGGTCGGTGCCGGTGCCGGGCTCGTCCAGCAGTATAAGTGACCGGGCAGTCCCCGCTTCCAGGATGTGGGATATGTTCTTCATGTGGGAAGAGAATGTGGAGAGGGAGTCGGCTATGGACTGCCCGTCCCCTATGTCGGCCAGCACATTGTCAAAGAACGGGAGATAGCTCCCCTCCCGCACCGGCAGCCCCAGGTTGAACTGGTTCATAAGGACAATGAGGGCGCAGGTCTTAAGGGCCACAGTCTTCCCTCCCGTATTCGGGCCGCTTATGAGCAGTATGTTTATATCTTTTTTCGCAATGATGTCGATGGGGACCGCCTTCTTGCCAAGCAGGAGGTGGCGGGCCTCGTACAGAGCCAGCCCCTCATCTGAGTGGTCTGGAATCACGCCACCGTAAGAGGCGGTGAAGCGCCAGCGGCTGTAGTAGCTGTCGAACAGCGCTATCTTGGCAGAAAGCTCAAGAAGTTCCTCCGAGACAAAGCCCACCTTGAAGCTCAAGTTCCTGAGGATCTTGAGGACCTCCCGCCTGTACTCATCCTCCAGCTCCATAAGCTGGTTGTTCTTCTCCACCAGGCCGGAGGGCTCTATGAATATGGTGTTCCCCTTTGCCGAGGAGGCGTGGATTATTCCGGGGACCCGTCCCTTGAAGTTGGCCTTGAGAGGGAGCACTGCCCTGCCGTCCCGCATGGTTATGTTCCCCTCCTGCCAGTACTGCCGGTACTCACTGTTTATAAAGTACTCCTCGGCAGCCTTGTAGAGCTGGCGGTTGGCCACTGCTATCCGCTTCTTTATGGCCACCAGCTCCTTTATGCCGTCCTCTTTTATCTCGCCGTCAGGGCGGATATACTTGGATATCTCGTTCCTCAGGTCTATGAACTCCTCAAAATCCCCCAGGAAGGAGACTGCCTCGAAGCCCTCCAGAGAATAGAGGAACTTCTTGAGCACAGCCGCTGATTTAAGGAATGCATGGATCTGAGCCAGCTCCACCGCCTCCAGGACAGAGCCCGGTTTCGCTGCTAAAACTATATAACTTTCTATATTAGGAAATGAAAAGTCTGGGAATTCTGTAACTTTATCAAGTATACTTTTAAAATTTATAAATATTTTCTGCCGTTCCTGCCACTGCTGGAAGTCAGACTCAGGCTCCTGACTTTCAATCAAGGCAGCACCGCAGGCAGAGACAGAGTACTGTTTCAGACTCTCTTTTATGGTGTCAAAACCAAGAAGTTCAAGAATATTCTTTTCCATAAATCAACGCCGCCTGATCGGTCAGCTCGCTGTAGGTCCTGAGGTATGCCTCATACCGGTCAGGATATATAAGTCCCTTCTCCACTGCCTCCCGGAGGGCACATCCCTTCTCCACAGTGTGGGTGCAGGTTGAGAAGCTGCACTTGCCGAAATATGGAGCCATCTCCTTGAAATGGAGGATAAGCTCTTCCGGCTCTATGCCATCCACAAAAATCTCCCGGATTCCCGGGGTGTCGATGATACCGCCGCCATTCAAGTCATCGGGGACATACAGGGCGTAGTTGGTCACATGGCGGCCCCGGTTGTACTTCTTGGAGACCTCGCCCATCCGGCGGGACACCTGGCTGCTCAGGGCGTTGAGAAGCGAGGATTTGCCAACTCCTGACTGCCCTGCAAAGGCGCAGACCCTGCCCCTGGCATAGGAGCGGATCTCCTCAAGCCCTTCCCCGGTCTTGGCCGACACCTGGAAAATCCTGTAGCCCATGCTGCGGTACACCTCCAGGCGCTCTGCCACATCTTCTCCTATGCCAAGGTCACACTTGTTCAGAACCAGCACCACTTCGTACTCCTCTGAATACTTGCGGCAGGAGTTGGCAATGACCTTGTCCAGGAACCGGGGCCGGAAGGGCGGCTCACTGGGTGCTGCGACACAGAAAAGGATATCAAGGTTGGCCGCTATTATCTGGCTCATGAACCTTTTGCGGTTCCACCTGGTAAAAGCGTTCCTCCTGGGCATGAGGGCAGTTATAAGACCATCCTCAAACTCCACCTGGTCCCCTGCTGTTATTGGATTGTAGACGTTCTCGCATCCCTTGAGGACCTTTCCCTTGATCCGGCAAAGATGCTCAGCCTTGTCCTGAGTGCGTACAGTATAGATGTTGTTGATTCCGAAAAGGACTGTCCCCTGCATAGCTAAAAAAAACACCTCCATGATAGAATCACAGAGGTGTATAATCCACTCAAAAGCAATAATTATTTTACAGCAGCTTTAAGCTTGCTTCCAGCTTTGAATGTAGCAACTTTCTTTGCAGGAATTTTGATCTCCTTCTTTGTTGCTGGGTTGATTCCCTTTCTTGCAGCTCTTTTCTTAGCAGCAAATGTTCCAAAGCCGATAAGAACTACTTTTCCGCTTTTCTTAATCCCAGTTGTGATTCCGTCGAGGGTAGCTGTAAGAGCGCGTGCAGCAGCTGCCTTGGAAAGGCCTGTCTGTTTTGCAATGAATTCTACCAATTCTGTTTTGGACATA
>JAFXTY010000037.1 GCA_017535435.1 Spirochaetia bacterium
AGTGGCAACGCTCCCCTTCTGCGGATTATAAAACTGTATATTTTTCAGCAGGACAATGAATACTTCGGCTGTAGCATCTTCTGCATCCTCCCTGCGCAAGAGCCGGCTGAATGCGTAGTTGTAAACGCGTCGGTAATATTCTTGAAATATTCTGGTAAACAGCAGGTTGTTCTCTGGCTTCATTATAAATAGCTTATATATACATATATATTTTTGTCAATTAATAAGTGTCAAAAATTCTGATAAGTTCTTCAGTGTCACGGGTTCTGGTGAGGGCCAGACGCAGGAGCACCGCTGCCTTGGCTGGCTGCAGTGTGCCGGCCGCCACTGCGTTGGGGCATACCATGGTCTCCTGCAGCACGGGGCCGCACCCGGTGCGTGAGCTCACCACCACCGGCACCTTGCACCGCTCAAGGGCAGAACGCCAGGCCTGGCTGAACTCCCCTGCCCCCGCCCCGGCAATCACAATGCCGTCTGAGTTGGAGGCTGCATATTTGACTAAAGCCGGGTCGGCATCTACGGCAAAGTACAGCACAGGTACTTTTGGCAATGCCTTAAGGCCAGAGACATCGAACTCGGTGCTGGTGGTGTGCTTTCTTGAGCCGCAGCCAGCCTCGCCGCCAGCGCAGGATGCCACAGCATCCAGGGCAGCGGTGTGACGTTTTACTGCCTCCCGGGCCGGGAAGAGCCGGCCAGCAAAAGCAACCAGCACCCCTTTGCCACGGTTTGCCCCAGAGGCTGCCGCCTCCACTGCCTGGTACAGGTTCCGGGGTCCGTCGGGTGCATTGGATGTGGCCGGGCGCATGGCACCGGTGACAACCACTGGCTTCTCCGTCTTAACAGTCAGGTTCAGGAAGTATGCAGTCTCCTCCAAGGTGTCGGTGCCATGGGTCACTACAAAGCCGTCTGTGTCCGGCTCCCGGGAGAGGTCATTGATCCTCCGGGCCAGGTCTATCCAGATGGAGTCTGTCATGTCGTCTGAGTTAAGGTTGCACACCTGGATTGTCTTTATCTCTGCGATATCGGAGAGACCTGGCACAACGCCGGCAATTTTTTCTGCCGGCAGGGAGCCGGACTGGTAGCCGATATCCTTTCCAAGCTCACCTGTTCCGGCAATAGTGCCGCCGGTGGCAAGGAGGACAATCCTGGGTCTCACTTAAGTCCCCGCCTCTTCACCTCGGCCACGATCAGATCCACGATCTGGTCCGGGTCATAAAGAGCTGTATCGATTATAAGATCAGCAAAGTCATGCTGATTGTTGTCTATTCCATAAAGAGCCTTGTAACGGCCTGTGTCGCTCTCATCCCGGGCAGCAGTCTCGTCGTAGCGCTGCTGGAAGGTGCCACCCTCCCGCAGGACAATACGTTTGGCCCTGGTCTCTATGGAGGCCTCCAGGAACACCTTGAGGTCTGCGAAATCCACCATCCAGATGGCAAGGCGTGAGCCCAGGACACAGTTTCCTTTCCGGGCCAGCTCCACCTGATGGCTGTCTATTATCTTGTCGTAGGAGAAATCTGTCTTTGCAGCCTGGCATATCTCCTTGAACTCCCGGCCTGTGTCGGCGGCCAGGTTGCGGAATGTATAGTTCACAAGTGTAAGTCCAAGCCTCTCGGCCAGCTTTGTGCTCACTGTGGTGTTGCCACAGCCGCTTTTTCCAGAAATTGCTATTATCATCAGACTACGTTCCTCACCTGTTCTCTAATGTTCTCAAGGGCATCCTTCAGTGTCACCACAGACCTGTCCACCTCAACCATCATGCTCTTTGAGCCGATGGTGTTTATCTCCCGGTTCAGCTCCTGGCAGATGAAGTCAAGCTTCTTGCCCACAGGCTCATCAGAATCGAGGGCAGCATGGAAAGCCTCCAGGTGGGACTTGAGCCGCACCAGCTCCTCATTTATAGTGTACTTGACCAGAAGCACCGCAGTCTCGGCATAGACCCGGCTCTCATCCACAGCATCCCCTAAAAGCTGCTGGAAACGGTCGTAGACATTCTTCCTCAGAAGCTCCTCGAAACGGCCGGCCTGGGCCTCCACTGCCTTCACATTCTCCTCTATGATCGAAAGATGACGGAGGATATCAGCCTTGGTGTTCTCTCCTTCCCGGAGGCAGGTGGAATCATACTCCTCGTAGACCTTCTCAAGGAGCGGGAAAACATACTTGTCAAAGAGTGCAGGATCAAGCTCACTGTCCCTGTTGAGCACTCCCTCGGCTCTCAGCAGCTGGGAAAGGGAGATATCATCCTTCACCCCTGAAAGCTCCTTCACTCTGTTGAAAGCATCCATATAGGCAAAGACTGCACCCTCATCAACCTCCACCTTCAGCTGGCTTGAGAGGCTCTTTATCTTGAGATAGAACTCAACCTTGCCCCGGGCGATACGGTCTCCCAGGTACTTGCGGATAGCGTTCTCAGCCCCCTGGAGTGCAGGTGGAGCACTTACAGAGATGTCCAGGAACCTGTTGTTGTATGATTTGAGCTCTGCCGCCAGCTTGATGTTCTCGTCCTGGTATTCGGCATAGCTGTAGCCTGTCATGCTTCTCATTTCTTTGCCTCGAAATATTCAAACAGTTTTTTTCCAAGAGTCCAGTTGTCCCCGGCCCCCATGGTCACAAACACATCCCCCTCCTTAAGGTGGGATGCAAGATAGTCAAAGCCATCAAGCGGCTTCCTGAAATACTTTACATTCGGATGATGGGAGCAGACTGCCTTATAGAGCCTCTGGTCCAGGTCACCTCCGTTATTCTTCTCCCTTGCAGATGCATATATATCGTTCAGGATGACCTCGTCGGCAGCCCCGAGACAGGATGCAAACTCCTCCAGAAGCCCTTCGGTGCGGGAATAGGTGTGGGACATGAAGTCCACAACAAGGCGCCGTCCCGGATAGAAGTTCCTGATTCCCTCAAGGGTAAGCTTTATGGCAGTAGGATGGTGGCCATAGTCATCCATGAAGAGGATTCCCTTAGCATTTCCCACAATCTCGCTCCGTCTCTTGCTTCCGCAGAATGACTCGAATCCTGAGGCGATTCTGCTGATATCATCTGATGAGACACCACCCTTCCAGCTTTTAAGGATGCATACTGTCATAGCCAATGCAGCGGCCGCATCCAAAGCTATATGTCTTCCGGGGATGTGAAGCACAAAGGTCTTGTCAAAGCCGGCGACAGTAAAGGCGTTGGAACCGTCAGTCACTGTGTTTGATGTGATCCTGAAGTCACCTGCGGCATTCCTGCCATAAGGGATAAGGAGAATATCGGGACGCTTTTTGCAGATCACATCACGGAGCTCACAGCAGCCGGGGTCGTCCGCGCAGTAGATAAGCTCTCCCCCATTGGGCAGGAGATCGGCATAATCAACAAAGGCGCTGAAGATATCTTTATAGGTGGGATAGAAGTCCAGATGGTCAGGCTCAATGCTTGTTATTATCATCCGGCGTGGGCAGAAGGACATGAAGTGGCGCTTGTACTCGCAGGTCTCGGCCACAAAGTAGCGTCCTCCGTTCACCAGGGTGGAATGGCCGCCGAAGTTGGATACGGCCGAGCCAGCCAGTACCGATGCCGGGGCATCCAGAGCCTTAAGCAGTGTACCAGTCATGGCTGTAGTTGTAGTCTTGCCATGGACCCCTGCTATGCCCCCGGCATCGTAGGCGCATGAGAATGCGCCCAGCGCCGCGGTATACTCCAGCATAGGAAGCCCACGCCGCCTGGCCTCGGCCAGATCCGGGTTTGTCTCCGGATTGTAGGCTGATGAGTAGATCACACAGTCTGCATCATCCGGAACATTGTCTGCCGAGAAGCCCTCTTTGTAAGGGATTCCCAGAGAGGCCAGCACCTGGTCTGTATAGAATTTCTCTGCTGTGTCACTGCCTGACACACCTGCACCTGCGTTTAAAAGAAGCTCGGCGAAGGCAGAGAGTCCTGTCCCCTTTATTCCAACCAGGAAGAACTTCTTCCCTTTTATCTCCTTGAATAATTCTTTTATATCTGCCATTTTATCAGAAGAAGCTTCCGCCCCTCACCTTGTCCACAGCTTCCTGCCCAACGAGCGCCTTGATGATCGCAAAGGCAAAGGCAGCAGCAGCACCAGGTCCCTTGGCTGTGATCAGGTTGCCGTCAGCCACAACCATCTCGTCCACATACTTCACATCAGACTTGAAGTTGTCCTGGCAGCCCGGATAACAAGTCGCCTTGTGGCCGGAAAGGATATCGGTACTGCCAAGTGTCACACCTGGAGCAGCGCAGATTGCGCATATCAGTTTGCCCGCATCAGCATGGGCCTGGATAAGCTCCATAGCCATGTCATTGTCAGCAATGTTCTTTGCTCCTGGCATACCGCCGGGAATCACCACTGCATCAAACTCATCATCTATATCCACCAGCTCGCAGTCAGCAATAAGGGAAAGGCCGTGGGAACCGGTCACATCAATGCCGTCAATGCCAGCAGTGCACACATCAAGACCAGCACGGATACAGAGGTCAGAGGTGATTATCGCCTCCATCTCCTCAAAGCCTTCAGCCAGAAGCACAAGCACTTTCTTTTCCATATTCACTCCTCTCCCATCACCGGGATTCCTCGTTTACATATTATATATTTTATATTCTTTATTGGGGCGCTGTCAAAGACTTCCTGCACCTTTTCCGGTGTATTGTTCTTGTCCGAGATATGGCACAGATAGACCTTGCGGCACTTATCACACCCCAGGCTCTTCACAAACTCAAGGGCATCGAGATTGGAGAGATGACCGTATTCCGAGAGAATCCTCTTCTGCAGCCAGACAGGATAGGGTCCATGCTTAAGCATATCGGGGCAGTAGTTGGACTCGAGGAAAAGGACATCAGACTTTTCTGCCAGGACCTTCATCTGGTCCGATGTCTTTCCGGTGTCGGTGATTATGGTGACCCGTTCTCCTCCCATAGAGAAGCTGTATCCTACAGAATCGGGGGCATCGTGGAAGGTGGGGAACACAGTGAAGGAGAAATCATCCAGGCTGTAGTCCTGCCCGGGGATTATCCCGATCTGCTTAAAGAAGCCTTTGGTGACCCATTGGGAGACATCTAGGTTCTCGGCGGTGAAAACCGGTATTCCAAGCTTGTTGGAAAGAGTCTCCACACCGGCTATGTGGTCACGGTGCACATGGGTAAGGAAGATGAATTTTATATCCTTGATATCAAAGCCGAAAGCCTCTGCCCTGCGGCGGAACTCGGAGAATGAATAGCCGTTGTCCACCACGAAGCCTGAACGCGCTGTCTTGAAGATGTAGGAATTGCCGCAGGAGCCGCTGCCGATCACCGCATACCGCATATCAGAAGATTACCACACTGCCCGCTGTTTTTCAATAAGAAGCCTTTTGTGATTTGTGGGTTGCCGGCTGATAATCTGTCTGTTACATTTTAGTTATGAACAAGGTAGTAATCATCTTCATCATTGCAGCAGTCCTGGTGCTGGTCATAACCAGCGGGAAGCTGATGGCTCAGAAGCAGGGCTATAAACAGATCTCCCAGGCACAGGCCAAGGAAATCATGGATACCCGCAGCGACTATATTATTCTGGATGTCCGCACTGAAAAGGAGTTTGCGGCAGGTCATATAAAAGGAGCTATCCTGATTCCCGACTATGAGATCAGGCTGAGGGCCGAGAAAGAGCTGCCCGATAAAGCCAAGACTATTCTGGTGTACTGCAGGAGCGGCCGGAGGAGCAAGCTGGCGGCCCGGGACCTGGCTGAATTAGGCTACACCGATGTGCTTGAGTTCGGCGGCATCATCGACTGGAAATACGGGATAGAAAAGTAAGCAGCCCGCTGCACCCTTCTGCAATTCGTCGCCTATCTCCTCTGATTGATAATCCTAAGGCTATCCGGCTCCACATGGCACTGGAAAAAACACACATCCACCCCTGCAACCTTGGCCTCTTCCATTGCATCACCAAACTCCGGGTGCGTCTCGATATTGGGGCGAACCTGACTGATGCCCTCCATCTGGATCACAAAGGCAAGTATTGCATGGTATCCTTCTTTCTTAGCCTTTATAAGCTCGTGTATATGCTTTACTCCACGCTCTGTGGGAGCATCAGGAAAATAGCCGATACCAGAGCGCTCAAGAGTGCAGCCCTTCACTTCCATCAGATACTTCTCCACTTTACCCTGTGAACGCTTCTTCTCCATATATAAGTCTATGCGGGATTCGCCGTAGGTGTATTCAGGTATGATGACATCATAGTTTTGAGTATGAAGATACTCCAAGACCACCTTGTTAGGCGCCTGGCTGTCTATATTGATAAGGAGTCCATTGCCCTTGACCACAGCCACCAGGTCGTACTTAGTCTTCCGTGCCGGGTTATCAGATGCAGTCAGGTATACTGTGCAGCCGGGAATCAAAAGCTCCTTGCACCGGCCTGTATTCTTGACATGTACTGTCTCCTTTCTGCCGTTTATTTCCACATAGGCTATAAAACGGTTGGGTCTTGAGATGAAAGTTGCATGTGTTATGTTTGGATAGTGCAAAGCCTGTCCTTATCCTATCACAAACCCTACAAACAGGTATCCAACAGCACATAAGAAAGCCACCAGGGTTGCATAGGGCAGCTGGGTCTCTACATGGTTTATGTGCGGGCAGCCTGAACCGGTGGAAGCGAGTATTGTGGTATCTGACATCGGAGAGCAGTGGTCGCCATATACAGAACCGGCCAGCACTGCACCCAGGGTTGGCACCAGGAACGGGGCAGCCCCATCTGCGCTGCATATCATAGTGATAATCGGAATAAGCATTCCAAAGGTCCCCCAGGATGTTCCCATGGAGAAGCTCATGATTGAAGCTATGATAAAGATAAAGAACGGAAGGTAGGAGAGCCCCATATTCGAGCTGGAGACAAAACCAGAGATAAAGTATCCAGTTCCTATAAGATGACGGCACACTCCGCCCAGACTCCAGGAAAGGATAAGTATAAGCATAGGAGGAACTATAGAGCCTATTCCCCCAACTATATTCTCAATGAACTGCCGGGGTGTCATAAGGCGGCGGGGCAGATACATAAGCATAGCTGTCAAGAAGCCTGCGAATGCACCCATTGTAAGCCCGGCAGGTGCATTGTAACCGATAGCCTCGGAGAAGCTGGTTCCGCTGAAAAAGCCTCCTACATAGGCCATACCCAGGATAGCACACACTATAAGCACAGCAACAGGAAGCACCAGGTCCCAGATACTGGCTTTGCCTGCATCTGGACTGACGGCAGAAGTCTCTATCTTTCCCTGCATAGCCCTCTCCTCTGCCTTCTTCATAGGGCCGAAATCCTTGCCGGTAAAGCACAGATAGAACACCATGATTATGGTAAATATCGCATAGAAGTTATAAGGAATGGTAGAGAGGAAAACATTGAAGCCATTCTTTTCGCTTACCTCGCTGGCTACTGCCACTGCCCAGCTGGAGACTGGAGCTATTATACATACAGGAGCTGCTGTTGCATCAATAATATATGCCAGTTTTTCCCGGGAAATCTTGAGCCTGTCGGTGATAGGCCGCATTACTGTACCCACAGTCAGGCAGTTGAATCCGTCATCAATAAAGACTATAAGACCAAGGAGCGCAGTTGCCAATGATGCTGAGCGGCGGGTCTTGAGCTTTTTCTCTGCCCACAGGCCATAGGCCTGGCTACCACCCGACTTGGAGACCAGGGTGACCACAGCCCACAGCATTCCCAGGAACATGATGATATATGCATTGTCTGCAATCTTGGAGCACATCATATCAAATGTCATATTAACAGCAGAGAATATTGTTCCGCCGCTGGCTGCAGCATATATCAGCATACCGGAGAACAGTCCTATGAACAGCGAGGAGTAGACCTCCTTGGTTATCAATGCCAAAGTTATAGCTATAAGCGGTGGCAGTACAGACACCCACCCTGTCTCTATCAATGTAAAATCCATAAGATGCCTCAATAATATCAGAAATATCCAGTTTGTAAAGCTGTCCTGAAATATTCCGCTTGCATTTTAAGCCCGGAACCCGTATCATTATTCCAGAGGGACAGATGAGACGCAAGACTACAAGAGATATTCTGGCAGAGTCTTTCAGAGAACTGGCAGCAACTACGAATATCGACAAGATTACCATACGGGATATTGCTGAGAACTGCGGATATTCTCCGGCCACTTTCTACCGGCATTTCAAGGACAAATACGACCTTATAGCCTGGAAATACACCAGGGATCTGGCAGAAATCATGGACAGAACTGCAGAAGATGGATATTCCTGGAAGCAGACACTTTCCGACGGAGCCCTCTTTTTCCAGAATCAGAAGGAATATCTTGCAAACCTCTTCCTCCATACCAGCGGGTATGATTCCTTTATGCTCTATATGACAGAAATAAATTTCAACGCCCTCAAGAAATATATTCTTACGACCAGCGGAAGAAAGATGCTGTACAGAAAAACAGAGATGTATATCCGTATTTATTGTCTCGGTACAGTCTCTCTTACCTGCGAATGGATTCTGGGGAAACACCCTATCCCGCCCCAGGAGCTGGCAGAGGTGTTCGAGAACGCCCTCCCCGCCCCGCTGCACCAGTTCTCTTATCAGAAAAAAATGAGATAATTTAATTGAAATATCTCATTTTGAGATATCTGCCTGATATTATAAATTGAAGCATCTGGATTTTTGGGCAATTATTAATTGTGCACAATATAACAGCGTGCAATAATTAAACATCATGGAGGTATGTACAATGACAAAAATTGAATTTCTGCAGATGCTTGCAAAAGGATGGTTCGGCAACTCACAGCAGCATTCTATCCAGGCTCAGCTTCTGAAGCAGCGCGGATTCAACAAACTGGCAGACAAGATCATGGCAGAGTCAGATGAGGAATGGAACGAGGCTAAGGAAGTCAATGCCCGGCTTATTGAGCTGGGTGTCACACCAAAGGTGGAGCTTCAGGAGTATCCCGTATTCACAAATGTCAAGGAGATGCTGGAATATGACTGCAAGGACTCTGCAGGGGCACTGCCCGAGATGAGCAAGGCACTGGCCCTGTTCGAAGATGATTATGTGACCAGGAACATGATACAGAAGTTCATAGTGGACGAACAGGAACACTTCAACTGGGTACGTCAGCACCTGTCTTTGATGGAAGAGATAGGTATGGAGAACTATCTTATTGAGCAGCTTGGATAAATTAAAATAGTATAAAGGAGACAAACATGAAAATTGCAATTTTAAATGGAAGCCCTAAAACAGGTAACACAGCAGCAATGGCCAATGCATTTGCAGAGGGAGCAAAAGAGGCAGGACACGAGGTAGAGATTCTGCATGTTGGAAAGATGAAGATTGGAGGATGCCTGGCCTGCGAGTACTGCCACG
>JAFXTY010000038.1 GCA_017535435.1 Spirochaetia bacterium
GATTAATATGTGGTTATAGTTGATTCTCCAGGCTATGAAGATAGCAATTAATCCTGAGAAACCAAAGTATGAGGCAAGGCGACAGAAAAACGCCGGCATTCCGACGGTGTTCGTTCCGGAAAGCTGACGTTGTCCTGCTCGTGCCCCAAGCGGACACATAACCGGGAAAATAAGAGAAACAAAGAAAATCCAAGTATATGTATTTGAGGCACTTGCAAAGTTAAGTATTTTCCTTTAGTTTCCAAAAATATCCTTTGCTTGCTAAAATTTGATACCTTTTTGATACCCAAAATAAAAATAATTGCTATATTTGCATAACAAGAGAAAACAAAAGAAAATCAAATTGTTATGGCAAAGGAGCAATACCGGGCAAATTCAGGTGGAATTATCTACATTGACACCAAGAACAACCCCAAAGTGGGTGCAAAGCTAAAAAAGGATGGCACAGCAACCTTGTTTCTGGAGTATAACAGGGGTTGTGTTGAGGTGGTGAGCAAGACCGGGAAAGCCTATGTAAAGGCTGACCGGGAAAGGGTATCATACAAGGGCCGTTATATCTTCTTTCCTGCCAAGACCAAAGAGCAGGAGGCCCACAATGACAACACAATCAGGGCTTTCAAAAAGTTAGCGCTTGACCAGGCGGATGTGATTGCCACCAATGAGGATGGTATCAAGGTATCTGCCAGGAGGGAAAGGGTTGATTTCCAGCAATACTACCAGGAGTATATTGACAGCTATACAAAGAAGGACAAGAGAAATGTGGAGCTGTCCCTGTCCCGGTTTAAGGATTTCCTGCAAGACACTCCCAGATACACCCAATTTGCAAAGGGCATCAAGCCCCAACAGATCACCCCGGATTTAGTGAGGGCTTTTGCCGATTATGTGAGCAGCAGGAGCAAGACAGCAGAAGGCGCTGCCAGCATATTCAGGCGATTTAGAAAGGTGGTCAAGTATGCCATTAACCACGATATATTTATGAAAGACCCCTGTATAGACAGGGATGGCAGAACAATCTGCATTAAGAGCGACAGCGATTTTTTAAGGAAGGATGTATTGAGTGCAGAGGAGGTAAAGATACTTTCCAATTGCCACTATACTTTTGAATCTGATGATATAAGAAGGGCTTTCCTCCTGTCCTGCCTTACCGGGATGGCCTTTGTTGATGTGAAGGCGCTGACCTGGGGCCAGATTGACCTTTCCAATGGCCTATTGACCTATAAGAGAGCCAAGACCGGGGTGGGGGTTAAAATACCACTTTCCGACACTATTAAGAGCCTCCTGGGGGATGTTGAGGCCCAGCACCGGGAGAGTGATAAGGTTTACAATCTAAAGACCTATGAGAGCTGCCTGAAAGCCCTGCATAGGTGGGTAGAGAAGGCCGGGATTGGTGGAGTTAAGAGGGATGAGGAGGGCAATATAATAAAGGATGAGAAGGGCCTGCCTATCTATTGGGGCAAGCATATAAGCTGGCATTGTGCCAGGCACTCCTTTGGTACTATCTTAACCACAAACGGCACAAATCCCTTTGTTACAAAGGAGCTTATGGGGCACAGCGATATTTCTATGACCCAGAAATATGTGAGGGCTGTGGATGATGCAAAGCAGAAAGCTATCAGCTCCTTACCTCAAATAGAACTTTAAGTAACACTTATTAACTCACTTATTAACAATAACTTAAATACTTTAAGTATGGATTACAAAGAAGAGATTGCAAGACTGCAAAAGATTGTGGAGGGCCTGGTAGATAGTATGTGCTGGGTTATCAACAGGGTAGAGGAAAACACTTGCCTGCAAGGGGATGAGGTGCTGATACCGATAAACAGCGCCAAGTATGAGCTGGAGTGCTTGATAGACAGCTACAAGATGGAGCAGAGTAAGGCAGAGTAAAGGAGTACACCCCCGGGGGGCCTGGGGGTTATTTGCAGGCGCTATAATACCCTATAAAAATTTTTTTTGTTATGAATCAGGACACCATTAACGGCATCAGGGCCTATGCTGGC
>JAFXTY010000039.1 GCA_017535435.1 Spirochaetia bacterium
AGAAGGGGATTGTTGCCCTCGATTCCATCCCGGAGGTTGCCGATAAACTGTCAATCTGGCAGGGGGATATCACTCTCCTGGCTGTGGATGCCATAGTGAATGCCGCCAATTCCCAGATGCTGGGCTGCTTTGTCCCCATGCACACCTGCATAGACAACTGCATCCACACCTTCGCCGGGGTTCAGCTCCGCCTTGAGTGCCATAATAAGATGGAAGAGCTCCGTTCAATCCACGGACAGTCCTATGAACAGCCCACATCTGTCCCTATGCTCACCGATGGCTACAACCTGCCGGCCAAGAAGGTGATCCATGTGGTGGGCCCCATAGTCTCGGGTTCTCTTGATGCCGGGCACGAGAAGGCACTGGCCGACTGCTACACCAATGTCCTTGATATGTGCCTTGCAAACAGACTTAGGAGTGTGGCCTTCTGCTGCATCTCCACCGGTGTGTTCCATTTCCCCAACCGGAGGGCGGCAGAGATCGCCACAGGTATGGTTAAAGGCTGGCTTAAGGAGCATCCAGAGGCAATGGACCGGGTGATATTCAATGTGTTCAAAGATAAGGATAAGGAATATTATGAGCAGTTCATTTGACATAAATCTATCTGCAGGTTCAGTCGACCCCAGGGAGGCACCTCGGCGAATAAAGGAAGAACTTGCGTCTGCCGACGCCATAGTGATTGGGGCCGGTGCAGGGCTTTCCACATCAGCAGGATTTATATATTCTGGCCCAAGGTTTGAGCAGTACTTTTTCGATTTCATCAAAGCCTACGGCATTCCAGATATGTATTCCGGAGGTTTCTACGATTTTCCCACTCCGGAGATTTACTGGGCCTGGTGGAGCCGTCACATCTACTACAACCGCTATATCGATGCCCCCAAGCCTGTCTATCGAAGGCTGCTTGAGCTGGTGAAGAATAAGAACTATTTTGTCATAACCACCAATGTGGATCATCAGTTCCAGAGGGCCGGCTTTGACAAGCAGCGCCTTTTTTACACCCAGGGTGATTACGGCCAGTTCCAGAGTCCCAGCCCCAAGATTAAGAAGGTGTATGAGAATGAGGAGATCATCATGCAGATGATGAAGGCCCAGGGCTTTGTGAAGGACGGGAATGGGGTGTTCCAGGTGCCGGAGAATAGGCGTATAACCATGCGTGTTCCAGCCCGGCTGGTGCCGGTTTGTCCTGACGACGGCGGGCCTATGGTACCTCACCTGCGGTCTGACGGCACTTTTGTGGAAGATGAGGGGTGGAACAGGGCATCAGAGCGGTATTCTGACTTCATCCAGCCCTGCCTAAGGAACCATGTGCTGCTTCTGGAGCTGGGAGTAGGGGGCAATACACCAGGCATCATCAAGTATCCATTCTGGAAGATCACGGCAGCCAACCCGAAGGCTGTGTATGCCTGCATAAACTATAAGGAAGCCTACTGCCCTAAGCAGATAGAGTCCCAGTCCATATGCGTGGACACCGATATCGGAGAATTTTTGGAGAAATTATTTTAGTGTGTCATTATTTGATACACTTCCTATGTATAATAAGTCCTAAGGAGTGAATATGATTATTGCTTTGACTGTCCTGACATTGATTATAGCCTTGATTTCCCTGGTTCTTATCCTGGCCCTTCTGAAGCGTGATAATGGGGGAGATGACCACCTGCTTGCCGACAAGCTGGTCACCTACGAGCGCAATCTCAAGGATGAGTTTGCCCAGAACCGTAAAGAGATGTCCGAGGCAAACCGTGCCACCAGGACAGATACAACCGCTGCTCTTATGGCTTTCCAGACTGCAGTGAACAACAAGCTGGATACCTTGACCAAGACTTCCCATGATTCTTTCTTAAAGCAGCAGGAATCAGTTACAGCCGGCCTTGCCAAGGTTATGGGCACTGTCCAGGAGACCCTTGCGCTCCAGCAGCAGGCAGTTCAGACAAGCCTTAAGAATATCCAGGAGAGCAACGAGAAGAAGCTTGAGGAGATGCGTGTCACTGTGGATGAGAAGCTTCAGTCCACCCTGGAGAAGCGGCTCACCAGCTCCTTCGAGCTTGTTACAAAGCAGCTTGAGGCTGTGCAGAAGGGGCTTGGTGAGATGCAGACCCTGGCCAGCGATGTGGGTGGTCTCAAAAGAGCCCTCACCAATGTAAAGACAGCCGGCGGAATGGGAGAGGTACAGCTGGAGGCTCTTCTTGCCCAGTTCCTTTCTCCCGAGCAGTTTGAGAAGAATGCCCATCCTAACCCTGCCAATACACGACTTGTTGTTGAGTTTGCAGTCAAGATTCCGGACAAGGGCAATGCCTCTGAATATATTTACCTGCCAGTGGACTCAAAGTACCCTGCTGCAGTTTGGGATAAGCTGACCAAAGCCTACGAGGATGCAGACAAGGAAGAGATTGAGACACAGCGCAAGGCCCTCCGCACCGATATCCGGAACATGGCTAAGGATATAAAGGAAAAGTATATAGAGGCCCCATATACTACCGATTTTGCCCTCATGTTTGTCCCATTTGAGGGACTGTTTGCTGAAATCTTGCGTATTCCTGGTCTCTTCCAGGAGATTCAGAGCGAGTTCAAGGTCAATATAGCCGGTCCAACCAGTCTGACAGCCTTCCTCAACAGTCTGCAGATGGGATTCCGTACCTTGGCTATCCAGAAACAGACTTCAAAGATCTGGGAGCTGCTGGATACTGTGAAGAGCGAGTTCGGCAAGTACAATGAATTAATCGCTGGTGTAAAGAAAAAACTTGAGAGCGGTATCAATGAGATAGAGAAAGTTGAAACCAGAACCCGTGTGATAGAGCGGAATCTTAAGAAACTGGACAAGTTGCCAGAGCCTCAGCAAGAACCGTTCCTGCTTACAGAGGAGTGATTATGGAACTTAAAGAGATCATGGAGCAGAAGGTGTTTGCCGTAGTAGGGAACACTTTAGACGAGGAAAAGTACGCATACAAGATAAAGAAGGCAATGCTGGAGCACGGATATACAGTCTATGCAGTAGGAAAGGAGCTGGCTTCAATCAATGATGTACCTGAGGAGATTGATATAATCGACCTGTGCATCCATCCGGTCAAAGGGCTTGCCCTGATGAAGGAATGCAGGAAGAGCTTCAAGTGCATAGTCATACAGCCCGGTGCCGAAAGTCCAGAGCTCCTGCAGTATCTGGATGATCAGAAGCTGCCTTATATCCAGGGATGCCTGCTGGTTGGATTGAGCCGGTTCAAGAGGTGCTTATGAGTAAATGCTTTGGAAAAGATGTGTTCAAGCTGGGTTTCGGCCTTATGCGGCTGCCTAAGCTGGAGGATGGAAAAAGTATCGATGTGCCGCAGGTGAGCCGAATGGTGGATGCCTTCATTGCAGCCGGAGGAACCTACTTTGATACCGCCTATGTCTACGATAACGGCGGTTCCGAGAAAGCCATAAAAGAGGCCCTTATAGACCGATATCCCAGGGAAAGCTACACATTGGCCACCAAGGTGAACGCATGGCTCAACTGCAAGGATGAGCAGGCTGCCAAGCAGCAGATTATAACCAGCCTTGATCGGACCGGTGCCGGCTATTTCGACTACTATCTTATCCATGCCATCCAGCCTCAGAACTATACAGTATATGATGACTTCCACCTCTGGGACTATGTGAGGGAGCAGAAGGCAAAAGGGCTGGTAAAACACTGGGGCTTCTCCTTCCATGCTGATCCTGCGCTTTTAGAGCATCTCTTGACTATCCATCCTGATGTGGATTTTGTGCAGCTCCAGATAAACTATGCAGACTGGGAGAACCCGGGCGTGGCTTCCAGAGAGTGCTATGAGATTGCCCGCAAACATGGCAAGCCTATTGTGGTCATGGAGCCGGTGAAGGGAGGGGCCCTTGCAAAACCTATTCCAGAAGTAGAGAAAATCTTCAAGGAAGCAGACCCCAAGGCATCCTGTGCCTCCTGGGCTATCCGCTATGTGGCATCCCTGGATGGCATACTCTCAGTTCTTTCCGGTATGTCAAATATGGAGCAGATGGAGGATAACCTCTCGTTCATGAAGAATTTCAAGCCTCTTACCCCTGCCGAGCAGGAGGTGATAAAGAAGGCACAGGCTGCCCTTGAGCATGATAAATCAATCAAATGTACTGCCTGTCATTACTGCACCGATGGCTGCCCAAAGAATATCCCGATTCCAGAGATCTTTGCTGTCAGGAATGACGAGGATCATCACAAGAGCTGGGACGGCGGCAAGCGCAAGTACATTGTGGCTGTGGTGGGCAGAGGACAGGCCTCCGACTGCATCGAGTGCGGCCAGTGCGAGGGTGCATGCCCACAGCACCTGCCTATAATAAAACTGCTCAAAGAATGCAGAAGCATGGAATTTTAAACATTGACGTTATGAACATTGCATAATATGATACAAATAACTTGGAGGATAATATGGTAAACACCCTTATAATACAGAAGCGTAAGCCGCTCTCAATCTCTGCACAGGCCGCTGCGACAGTACTTGCAATTGTGGCTGCTGTGGCAGTTCCCCAGTTCTTCCACTGGCTTGGAATTGTATCCGGTGCAGGCAAGGCACCTGGAGTTGCATTCAGCCCGATGCATCTGCCTATTATCCTTGTAGGATTCCTTGCCGGCCCTTATGCAGGTCTGATCTCCGGTCTACTGGGTCCTGTGGTTGCCCACTATATGTCAGGTATGCCGAATGCAATGCAGCTTCCTTTCATGATGGTTGAGCTGGCAGGCTACGGGCTTTCTGCCGGACTTTTACGCAGCATCAGGCTTCCCCTTGTGGCAAAGACACTTGTTGCATTGATTACAGGCCGTCTCTTCCGCATGATAGCCTGTGTTATCGCCTTCTATCTGCTTGGAAACGAGAAGATGCGTCCGTTAGGTATCTGGATGAGCATTCCACGGGTTCTTCCTGGTATTGTACTGCAGCTTGTACTTATTCCTCTGATTGTCTTCCGTGTTGAGAACAGAGGGAAAGCTGATCTTTAAAGCTTAGCTCTTATCTCGTTCAGGAACAGTTCTCCTGCCTTGGTGAACTGCTGATGCTTACGCCACACCACATACATAGCTGTTGTCAGGGCAGGCTTTAAAGGCCTGAAGCACAGCTTGGAATCGGAGCCTGTGTCCACCAGTCCGTCAAAGGTGAGGAGATAGCCGGTGCCGCTCCGGGCCAGGACTGAGCCGTTATACGACAGGTCCAATGTCGCTACCACATTCAGTCTGCTTATATCGTCCCCGAACCACTTGGGAAGGTCTGCCGCAAGAGCCTGACGGGACACCATGATGGGTTTGTCAAGTAAATCCTTAGGTGTTATGAACTTTTTCAACGCAAGCTCATCATCCTTTCTCATCACAACGCCCCAGCGGTCTACAGCAGGCACGGTAAGACAGTTGTATTTCTCAAGGTCCACATTCTCCACGATCACGGCAAAGTCAAAAAGTCCCTTGTCCAGTTTCTCCAGGACCCGCTCGCTGTCTCCTGCATAAAGGTTATAGCATATTTTGGGGCAGGTCTGTTTAAGCGAGTTTATACATTCTGCTATGAAGGATATATTCTTGGACTCGGCTGCCGCAATGGAGATCTCGCCGGTAATCTCATCCTCACCCAGGGCCTTGAAATCAGAGAGAGTCTTGTCAGACAGCTCCACAATCTCCTGGGCACGCTCCTTCAGGAGCTCTCCTGCTGGGGTGAGCCTTATGGCATAGTTGGTCCGCTCAAAAAGCTTCTCTCCCAGCTCCCACTCCAGATCCTTGAGCTGACGGCTCATGGTGGGCTGTGTCACGCTCAATGCCTCTGCCGCCTTGGTTATGTTTCCCTGGCGTGCAGCCTCAAGAAAATACTTCAATACTCTAAGTTCCATGTCTGCATCTTAGCACATTTTTTCAAATTAGTCATTACTAAAAGGCATAACTGGTTATAGAAACAAAATATTGGTAATATCTGACGCTTCGTTCTATATTATAGTCAGCGAGGTGAAAAATGAAACTGAAAAAAACATTATCAATATTATGTGCAGTCGTAGCAACCGCAATCATTATCACATCATGCGCAAGCACAAAAGGAGCAGGTATGAATACAACATCAGCAAGAATCAACACCGGTGAAGAGCATTACACATTCAAACTGGACGATGGAGTGGTGCGCACCAAAGTAACTTTCCGGAACCATTTCGGCATTGAGCTGGCAGGTGATCTCTACACACCTAAGAATGCTCCGGCAGAAGGAAATGCGGCCATCGCAGTATGCGGACCCTTCGGAGCAGTGAAGGAACAGGCTTCCGGTCTTTATGCGGCAGAGATGGCAAGACGGGGATTCATCACCCTTGCATTTGATCCTTCCTTCACAGGAGAGAGCGGTGGAGAACCACGCTATATGAACAGCCCTGACATCAACACAGAAGACTTCCAGTCTGCAGTGGACTTCCTTTCCACCCGGAGCAACATAGACCCTGAGAAGATTGGTATAATCGGAATCTGCGGATGGGGCGGAATGGCTTTGAACACAGCTGCCATAGACACACGAATCAAGGCAACAGCTGTAATCACCATGTACGACATGACCCGTATCGCAGGGAATGGATACTTTGATGAGTTTGACAAGGAGGAGGCCCGCTATCAGGCAAGAAAAGCCTTGAATGAGCAGCGGACAAAAGACTTTGCGACCGGCGATTATCCTACAGGTGGCGGACTTCCTGACGCAAGACCAGAGGGTGACACCTTCTTCAGCCAGTACTGGGATTATTACAAGACAGAGCGTGGATATCACCCACGTTCCCTGAACTCCAACATGGGCTGGGCAAAGAGCGCAGGATCATCCCTTCTTAATGATAAGCTGCTTGCCTACTCAAATGAGATAAGGAACGCAGTCCTGATCATCCACGGAGAGAATGCTCACAGCCGCTATATGGGCGAGACTGCCTACAACAACATGATAAAGGGCAATAAGTTCACAGACAACAAGGAGCTTATGATCATCCCTGGAGCAACCCACTGCGACTTGTACGATGGCGGCAATGGCAACTTCATCCCATGGGAAAAGCTTGAGTCTTTCTTCAGGTTCTAAGGAATGCAGTGAACCGCTCCACAGCCTTGGATGATGGCAGTCCCCGTTTCCATGCCAGGACAGAGCCGTGCTCCAGAGGTGGGTGGAGCGGTATTGTTTTTACCCCTGCATAGGAGCAGTTAAGGTCTACGCTTATGCAGATGCCCAGACCGTTCCTGGCTGCAGCTGCACCATTGTAGGTCAGGTTTGATGTGCCGGCTATGATCAGGTCATCGGGTGAGCATTCAAGCCAGTTTATGACTTCGTTCCTTACATTTCCCCGCTTCGGAAGTATCAGCGGAACCTTCCTCAGATCCTTTGGATGAAGGACACGGCGACGGGCCAAGGGTGAGTGCTTAGGCACCGAGGCACACCACTTTTCTTTTGTCTTCATTCTTATGAAATCATAGGCACTTACATCCACCGGCTCCAGGAACAAGGCAAAATCAAGAAGCCCTTTCTCCATCTGATCCTTGATGTCATCTGCGATTCCTGTCACTATATTGAAGCTGATTCCAGGGTAGATTTCCCTGAATTTCCGTGCCAAAGTTATAAGCTCATCTGTGCTCTGGAGTTCTCCGCAGCCCAGGGATATCTGTCCGGTCACACTGCCTGTGTCGCCTGCAAACTGAGCCCTGGTCTTTTCCTCCAGCTCCACCAGTTCCTGGGCAGACCGCTTGAGCAGAAGGCCATCCTTTGTAAGGTGTATCCTGTGGCTCCGCCGCTCAAAAAGCTCTATCCCCAGCTCCTTCTCCAGATCTGACAGCTGCCGTGACAGGGTGGGCTGGGTGATATGCAGCAATTCAGCCGCCTTGGTGATGTTCTCTTCCTGTGCCACCATGAGAAAGTAGCGTAATGTCCTAAGTTCCATATTCTAAGTGTAGCATATCTTCTATAATTATGAAATGCCTTTTAAGCATTTCTTGATATAAAAACAAAGTATTTGATATATCACTATAATCTCAGTATTATAAAATCATGAAGAAAAATATTATTACAATTATTATGACAGTGATTTTGATGACTGGTTTTTCAGCTTCTGTTGCGGCAGCTGAATCCAAGACAGCATTTGTCTATTTCAGCGCAACCGGCACTACAGAGCGGATGGCTAAGAACGCAGCCGATGCCATGGGGGCAGATATCTTTGAGATTGTGCCGGAACACAAATATACAGCGGCTGACCTTAACTGGCACGACAGGGAATCCCTTACAACTATTGAATGCAACGACCCTAAATGCCGGCCTGCAATTGCGAACAAGGTAGACCTTTCCGGCTACGATGCAGTTGTTCTTTGTTATCCTATCTGGTGGGCATATGCGCCTAAGATCATGTACACATTTGTTGAGAGCCAGGACTGGAACGGCAAAAAACTTATCACACTCTGCACCAGCGGTGGAAGCGGGCTTGGACGGAGCGGCAGCGACCTGGCAAAATTTGCCAAGGGGTCTGATTTCAGAGGTGGAAAGGACTTTACCCGGGGCAACGGGGAAGCTGTAAAGAAATATGTTGAAGGACTTTTAAAATAATATGAAGAAATTATTTTTACTGTTCTGCATGATCATAGGAGTTCTGACCATGGCACAGGCATCAGACTTCATTCTGATAAAGGGCGGGACATTCCAGATGGGAAGCCCCGATAGCGAGGACTGGCGGAGCAATGACGAGGTCCTGCATTCTGTAACTGTGTCTCCATTCTATATGGCATCCCACGAGGTGACACAGCAGGAGTGGCGTGAGGTTACAGGTAAGAATCCAAGCTCCTTTACTGGCGATAACCTTCCTGTGGAGAGCATCACATGGCTTGAGGCAGTGGAGTTCTGCAACGCCCTGAGCCGCAAGGAGGGAAAGACCCCAGTTTATAAAGTATCAGACGGTGGCCGGACAGTGACATGGGACAGAGGAGCCGACGGTTACAGGCTGCCTACCGAGGCTGAGTGGGAGTTTGCTGCCAGAGCCGGCACAACCACACCATTCTATTCCAAGAGGGTGCCTGGTGCCGATGATGTGAACTTCTATGGCCACTATCCTTACCAGATAGAGCAGAACTATTTCAACGACTCTGTCCTTGAGACCCAGCCTGGTGTCTACCGGGGCAAGACCCTGCCTGTGGGCAGCTTCAAGCCCAATCCATGGGGTCTTTATGATATTTATGGCAATGTGGGGGAATGGTGCTTTGACTACTATGGCGATTATTCCGCATCAAACCAGACAGACCCTGCAGGACCTGATTCCGGCACCCGTAGAGTATATCGCGGTGGCGGCTGGAACGATTTCGGAAAGAACCTCAGGAGTGCATACCGGGCCGCCATGCAGCAGTCAAGCTCTGCCTACAATGTGGGGCTCCGGCTGGTATTCAACGGAGACAAATCACCTTCCGGGACCGTGGTGACCAAGGAGGCGGCTGTAACCAGTTCTGGCTCCGGAAAGGGCAAGGCACTCATCATCTATTACTCCTGGAGCGGCAACACACGGGGTGTGGCAAGGGAGATTCAGAAACAGACAGGCTATGATATTATAGAGCTTGAGCTTGTGAAACCCTATTCCAATAACTACAGCACTGTTCTTAACGAGGCACAGCGGGACCAGCACAAGCAGGCACGGCCAGAACTTAAGACAAAGATCGACAAGAAGAAGTGGGAGGAGTATGACACCATCATCCTGGGATACCCTAACTGGTGGGCTTCTATTCCTATGCCTATAGCCACATTGCTTGAAAGCTACGATTTTGCAGGTAGGACAATTCTTCCTTTCTGTTCCCATGGCGGAGGTCGGTTCGGCCAGAGTCTTACTGCCATAGCAAAGCTGGCGCCTAAAGCAAAGATAGGAAAGGGACTTTCAGTCCATTATTCCGGCGGGCCGGCTCTGCCTAAGGATGTGGAGAATTGGCTTAAGGATAACAGATAATATGGAATACATAGCACTTGGCAAAACTGATCTTAAAGTCTCGCGCATCTGCATGGGATGCATGGGATTCGGTGACTCCTCCCGGGGACAGCACAGCTGGACTCTGGACGAGGAGCATTCCAGGGAGATTATCAGGAACGGCCTGGAGCAGGGAATAAATTTCTTCGATACTGCCATTGGTTACCAGAATGGCACCAGCGAACAGTATTTGGGCCGTGCCCTCCGGGATATGACACAGCGGAATAATGTGGTTGTGGCCACAAAGTTCCTTCCCCGGACACCGGAAGAGATACAGAAGGGTGTCAGCGGTCAGCAGCATATTGAGCATATGATCGATGCCAGTCTGAGAAACCTCGGGATGGACTATGTGGATCTATATATCTATCACATGTGGGACTGGAATACCCCTATATACGATATCCTGGATGGTTTAGACCGTGTTGTGAAGGCTGGAAAGGCACGGTATATCGGCATATCCAACTGCTTTGCATGGCAGCTGGCCAAAGCAAATGCCCTTGCATCACTGGAGGGGTTCCCGCAGTTTGTCTCCATCCAGGGGCATTACAACCTGATATTCAGGGAGGAAGAGCGGGAGATGGTTCCGTACTGTCAGGAGGAGAACATAGCCCTGACACCATACAGCGCCCTGGCCAGCGGACGGCTCTCCAGGAGACCGGGGGAGGGCAACACAAAGCGGGCAGCCGAGGACAGCTATGCCAAATTCAAGTATGATGCCACTGCAGCACAGGATGCTGTTATAATAGACCGTGTTGCTGAGCTTGCAGATAAGCGGGGTGTGACTATGACCGAAGTATCCCTTGCATGGCTTTTGACCAAGGTGACATCCCCTGTGGTGGGAGCCACAAAGCTGCATCATGTTGACGGGGCAGTCAAAGCTGTGGACCTGAAGCTGACAGAGGAGGAGACCGCATATCTGGAAGAACCCTATGTTCCCCATCCTCTTGCCGGTGTAATGGCTCAGAACAAGAAGAAGGAATAATGCTATGAAAGAGAAAATTACACAGACAGCAGGGAGGGCGCAGCTGGGTGACTTTGCACCCATGTTTGCCCATCTGAACGACGATATTCTTTTCGG